>NZ_JBXAYL010000019.1:0-59205 GCF_056783195.1 Salicola sp. AFF1 | reverse complement strand
TTCCCATCGGGCTTCCTGCAAGAGAAGAATTTCGCGTTATTATGCCAGAATGCGGTTTCTACCGCGCAGACTCCTAGGGTCATTGCTCTGGATGAGCCAATCGTTAAAAACGAGCAACCTGGTAAGGGGAAGTGCGGTAAAAGGGAGAGAGTTGACCTGGATACAGGCTGAGTCAGGGTTGTGAATTGATGACTTGTATCCAGAAAAAAACCCCGGCAGGGCGAACCTGACCGGGGTTTTTAACGCTCTGGTACGGGTCACAGCACGTTGTGCTTCACCAGCTTGCGCTTGTCGTGGGCCAGGCCATCGAACGGGAAGTCGTCCACGCTCAGCATCTCCAGTACTTCCGCCTCGTACTGGCGCATGAACTCGGCGTCGTCCTGGGAGATCAGGCCGGCTTCCAGCCCCGCCTCGAACTTCTGCTCCGGATGCAGGGCCTCGGCGGGCAGTTCGCCCTTGGCGTGGGCCTTGTCCAGAGTCTTGTAGAGCTTGTCCGCGCGCGGGTAGTCCGCCAGCAGCTGGTTGTAATGGGCCAGTGGATTGAACTGCTCGCCTTCCTGCTCCGGTGTGTTCCAGGTGTTGCTGGTGAGCTTGGCACGCAGTGACGAGTCCGTGCTGATGGCCCGGGCGATCGCCTGGGTGCGCTTGTCGGACGGCGCCTTCCAGCGCTGCCCCAGCGGCATGGTCACCCAGCGCAGGGCCACGGCCACCGAGCGGTTGGGCAGGTTGTCCAGCAGCTCGTCCAGCGCTTTCTCGGCCCGGTTGAGCAGGAACTCGCAGCTGTAGGCCATGAGCTCGCGCTCGCCTTCCACGGCCTGCCCTTCGTGCCAGTTCTTGAGCACCATGGAGGTCAGGTAGAGGTTGGAGAGTACGTCACCCAGCCGCGCGGAGAGCAGTTCCCGCAGCTTCAGGTCGGAGCCCAGGCTGGCCATGGCAGCGTCCGAAGCCAGGCCAAAGGCGGCGCTGAAGCGGTTCACGGCGCGTGCGTAGGGGGCTGCCGCGTTGTCGAAGGGCACGTCGCCGCGGCCGAGGCCGATCGCCTGTGTAAAGGCGCGGGCGGCATTACCAAAGACCAGGGCGGCGTGGTTGAAGAAGGCATCGTCGAAGGCATCAACGTCGTCACTGTCCTTGGCCGCCAGCTCATCCAGCACATAGGGGTGGCAGCGGATTGCGCCCTGGCCGAAGATCATCAGGCTCCGGGTCATGATGTTGGCACCTTCCACCGTGATGGACACGGCGGAACCGGCGAAGGACAGCCCCAGATAGTTGCGCGGCCCAAGGGTGACGGTCTTGCCACCGTGGACGTCCATGGCGTCGGTCACAATGTCGCGCTGGTACTCGGTCAACTGGCTCTTGAGGATGGCCGAGGGCACCGCCGGTTTCTCGCCATTGTCGATCATGTTGGCGGTCTGCATGACGGCGGACTGGGCGATGTAGGCCCTGCTGGCGATGCGTGCCAGTGGCTCCTGTACGCCCTCCATGTCCGCCACCGGCGTATTGAACTGGCGCCGGATCCGGGTGAAGCCCCCCGCCAGGCCGGTGGCATAGCGACCGCTGCCGCTGGCCCCCGAAGGCAGGGTGATGCAGCGGCCCACGGACAGGCATTCCACCAGCATGCGCCAGCCCTGGCCGACCATATCCGGCCCGCCAATGATGTAGTCAAGCGGGATGAACACGTCCTTGCCCTTGATGGGCCCGTTCATGAAGGGGCTGCCGATGGGCGCGTGCCGGCGGCCGATGTCCATGCCGTCAGTCTCACGGGGAATCAGGGCGCAGGTGATGCCCAGGTCCTTTTGGTCACCCAGCAGGTTGTCCGGGTCGAACATGCGGAACGCCAGCCCCACCACGGTGGCGATGGGGGCCAGGGTGATCCAGCGCTTCTCGAAGTTCAGGCGCAGGCCGACGACCTCTTCCCCGTTGACCTCCTGCTTGCACACAATGCCGGTGTCGGGCAGGGAGGTGGCATCAGAGCCGGCGCGCGGGCCGGTCAGACCGAAGCAGGGGATCTCGCGCCCGTCCGCCAGGCGTGGCAGGTAATAGTTCTTCTGCTCATCGGTGCCGTACTTGAGCAACAGCTCGCCCGGGCCCAGGGAGTTGGGTACGCCGACCGAAACCATCAGGGATTCGTTGGCGGAGAGCTTCTGCAGCACTGCCGACTGGGCGCGGGCAGACAGGCCCAGGCCGCCGTACTCCTTCGGGATGATCATGCCGAAGAAGCGCTCCTTCTTGAGGTAGTCCCACAGCTCCTTGGGCAGGTCCGCGCGCTCAAAGCCAATATCCCAGGCGTTGCACATGCTGGCGGCAACGGCGCACTGGTTGTCCACGAACGCCTGCTCTTCCTCGGAAAGGCCGGTGTTGCGGTTGGTCAGGAGGCGGTGCCAGTCCGGGCGGCCGGTGAACAGCTCGCCGTCCCAGCCCACGGTACCGGCTTCCAGCGCCTGTTTCTCGGTCTCCGAGACCTTGGGGGCGACCTTCTTGAACATCGCGAACACACGCGGCGTCAGCCATTGCCGGCGCAGGCCGGGCAGCCCAGCCAGGGCGGTAATGCCGGCGCCGATGAACAGCAGCAGGCTGAACCAGCCCGTGTGCATGAAAAGGCCGATGATACCGACCACGACCATGACGGTGATGGCCGCCGCCGCACCGGATTCGCGCCGAAGCACGAACAGCAGTCCGGCGAGCGCGAGCAGAACAACGATAAGGAGATTCATAGCGTATCCCTGTGTTGGCCTTGGAATTGGATTGTTCGGGTGTCTACGATACCAGCAATCGACCGGATTGTATCGCCGTTGGGCCTGCCAAGGGCAAGCGTTACAGCCCTGCGGCCGCGGTCTTGCCGAGCGGATGGCTTGTTACAAATGACTACCCTGCCCGCTCGCCCTTCGGGGTTTACCTTTGATCAAAAGTTGTCCAATATAGGAGTTAGTCAACCCACCTGAGCGAGGTGAGCGTCATGATTGAAGGCATGAACCCGCAGGCAGCAAATCTGGCGAGGGACAGTGGTGCCCAGCAGTTGCAGTCGCGCGGCGGCCAGGAAGGCGCGAATCAGGGTGTCCAGGCCCGTGAGAACACGGCTGGCAATACCAATGCGCGTCCGGCCCAGGATGTGAGCGTCCAGATCTCGCAGCAGGGGCTGGAGTCCGCTGGCGCCAACAGTGGCGAGGCGGTGCCGGATGTGGCCGCCCCGGACACGAACCCGGCCGCTACGCTGGCCAGTGGTGATACCGGCAATGCCCCCAGTGAAGCAAGCAACACGGCCAGCAGCCGTGCCGAGGCCACCAACAGTCCGGATGGTGGCTCTGTAGCCGGCAACCAGTCCGTCAGCGCGAACGACCAGCTGGGTACCAATATCGACGTGGAGGCCTGACGGCCTCCAGTCCCTTCCCCGCTTTTTCAGGCAATGACGTCTTTGCGGTATGGTCGGGCCTTCACCTGACCGACGACGCAAGGAGTTTACGTCATGAACCAATCATCCCTTAAGGTGCTTGAGGATCCCGAGCTGAGCGACTGGCAGCGTGCGATGCTGTTCCAGAATGTGCAGCGCTCCCGTCTGTCCAATGAACGCAACTTCCTGAACTGGGTCCGTACCAGCCTGGCGCTGATCACACTCGGCTTCATTGTCCAGCGCTTTGGGGTTATGGTGAATCCCGGGGATGGCGGGGGCACGAGCGCCATGTCCTCAGTGGTTACGCTCTGGGTGCCGCTGCTGTTCTTCGCACTGGGCGCGTTCATGGTGGCGCTGGGAACCTGGGAGTTCTTCCGGGTGCGCAAGGAGATCAATCAGGGCCGCTGGCACGGGCTTCCCTGGCTCCGTGACACGCTGATCGTGGTCACACTGGTATTCATGCTGATCGTGCTTGTGATCTTCGTGCTGGGCAACCTCTAGAACCCGGGTTCCCCTTGGCCGGCTGAGGCGAGCCCTCGCAGCGGCGGGCGTCAACAAGCGTCAGTTCTGGTTGTACATTGCCTCGAATGAGCTTACCGAGAATCCCTGCATCCGCTCACCCTGGTACAGGATAACGGGAACGCCGTCGGCTTCCAGGCGCTTGTAATGGCGTTTCCCGCGCTGGCTTTCCTCCACGTCGTATTCCACGAAGGGGATGCTGTTGTCTTCAAAGTAGGCCCTGGCCTTGTCACAGACCCCGCACCAGCTTGCGCTATAGAGCGCTACCTGGTCGGTTGCGGGGGAGAGGCGTTCCACCAGTGAGCCGCCCTGGCCGCGCTTGGGGTTGCTGACGCTGTTCAGGTTGCGCAGCTGAACCTTTTCGGACGCTTGCTGGCCATGTTGGGGGGTGTCCGAGAAGGTGACGTTGCCGTTGTCGTCAATCGACTTGTAGACCTCCGCACTGGCGGCCGTGGTGGCGACCAGGAGCATCAGTGCACTGGTTCTGAGCAGGTGGGTCATGATGGGTTCCTTGGCTGCAATGGATCCTTGATCAGGACAGACTAGCATCCCGTGGCTGCTGGCGTCCTGTCGCGGGCCACCATTGCCCGCGGGCCCCCTTGGGGGGGTGCGGGCAATAGGGGGGCAGCGTCAGGTGGTCAGGACCACCCGCAGTCCTTCCAGCTCCACCGTGGCGCGCTCAATGGCGGCGACGCCCTGGTCGCGTTGCTGTTCCAGGGCCTGGATTTCACGCTCCTTGAGTGCCTCACTGGTGCCCTGAAGCCCTCGCAGCGCCTCGATTTCGGCGTTGTAATGGGCTTCCAGCTCCTGTCGGGCCGAAGTGATGGTCTCGGGCAGCCCTTCCTGGGTCCTGGCCTTGAGCGTGGGCAGAAGCCCTTCAATGGTGTCCCTCAGCTGCGGCAGGATCTGGTGCGCGTCTTTGCGCTTGATGCGCCCACCAATGCTGCTGAGCTTGTCGTGGTCGAGCATGGCGCTGAGGTCGCGTCCATCGCTGGTCAGCAGCATCCGGCCCGGCGCCATGGGCAGGAACCGGGCCACCGGGACGCTGGCCGGCGCCGCGGTGCTGATGCGGTGGATGGCCTCCAGCATCAGGGTGCCGGCCGGAACGCTCTTGAGCTCCAGCGTGATCAGCGCGGCATTGCCCAGCTCCGAATCCAGTACCATGGCCATGCCCTCGCGCACCAGCGGGTGCTCCCAGCTCGCAAAGGCCAGATCTTCGCGTGCCAGCGCGGTGTCACGGTCAAGGGCCAGGCTCATTCCCTCATCCGGCAGGTTCGGGAAATGGTCAACCTTCATGTGGTCGGTGGGTCGAATGATCCAGTGGCCATCGCTCTCGGCTTCGTGGTGGATGCCATACTGGTCGAACAGCCGCCCCAGGTAGTCCGCGCGTGGCTGTGGGTCGTCCGCCTCCCGGATCTCGGCGATCCGTTGTTCGGCGTTAGCCTTTTCGTCCTGGGTGAGGGTGGCGAAGGTGGCCTGTTCGTCCGCCAGCGCCTGGTCCAGGCGTTGCCGGGCCTCGTGGGTGGCATTCAGCAGTGCGTCCGGAGCCTGTTCCGGGTGGTTCAGTGCCGTTTCCAGCTCATCGGCTACGGCCTGCTGAACGGCCACACCCGTGGGGCAGTAGGCGGCAAGGGCGTTCAGGCCTTCGTGATACCAGCGGAACAGAACTTCCTGAGCAGTACCGGCGAGGTAGGGGATGTGCAGGTGGATCCGCTCGCCCTGGCCGATCCGGTCCAGCCGGCCGATGCGTTGCTCCAGCAGGTCCGGGTTGGCGGGCAGGTCGAACAGCACCAGCCGGTGGGCGAACTGGAAGTTTCGGCCCTCGCCGCCAATCTCGGAGCAGATCAGTGCCTGGGCGCCTTGTTCCTCGTCCGCGAACCAGGCGGCGGCGCGGTCGCGCTCAATGATGCTCAGCCCCTCGTGGAAGGCGGCGCTGCGGATGCCGGCGCGCAGCTGCAGATAATGTTCCAGGGTTTCCGCGGTCTCCGCATGGCCGCACAGCACCAGAACCTTTTCGGACTTGTGCGCTTTGAGCGTGCGTTGCAGCCAGGCCACGCGCGGGTCCAGGTCCAGCCAGGTGGCGCCCTCCAGCGCTGTTTCCGGGAACAGACCCGCGTGACCGCTCAGTGGCGCCACTTCCTGGTAGTCGTCATCCACGCTCAGTGGTTCGGGCTCGACCACCCGCTCAGGGAAGCCACCCACGTCCGCGCGGGTATGGCGGAAGAGCAGACGGTGCTGTTCCGCTAACCCGCCGTTCGCCCGCACTTCCTCCTGGAAGGCCTGAAAATCGCTGAAACGGGCCGGGTCGATCAGCCGCAGGCGCGCAAAGTGGCTGTCGAGCCCCACCTGTTCCGGGGTGGCCGTCAGCAGCAGAACGCCCGGGACGACCCCGGCCAGCTTTTCCACGGCCTGGTAACCGGCATCCGCGCCCTCGGGGGACCAGTGCAGGTGATGGGCCTCATCCACCACCATGAGGTCCCAGTCCGCGCCGGTGGCCTGTTCCAGGGTGGTTTGGTCATCGCTGAGCAGTGACAGCGGTGCGAGCACCATCTGCTCGCTCTCAAAAGGGTTGCCCTCGGTTTCCGCTTCCAGCCGTTGCTGGTCGAAAAGCGCGAAGTGGAGGTTGAAACGCCGGCGCATTTCAACGAACCACTGGGTCAGCAGGGCGTCCGGGACCAGGATCAGGATGCGCCGCGCCTGACCGGTCAGCACCTGCCGGTGCAGGATGAGCCCGGCTTCGATGGTCTTGCCCAATCCGGCCTCGTCCGCCAGCAGTACCCGTGGATGGGGGCGGCGCGCCGTCTGGTCGGCAATGGCAACCTGGTGGGGCAGCAGTCGGGTGCGCGTCCCCAACAGGCCGCGCACCGGCGAGGCCTGGAGCCGTGCCTGGTGCTGCAGGGTGGCATAACGGAGCTCAAAGTCGCCGTTGCGGTCGAACTGGCCGCAGAACAGACGCTGCTCCGGGTGTACGAAGCGGGCATAGGGGCTGAGCATGACTTCGGTCAGAGTGACCGGTTTGCCCGCTTCATCCTCGCACTCGTAGGTGAACAGGCCCTCGGAATCCTCCACCTCGCGCACCGTCAGTACGCGTTCGTGGCGGTCCCTGAGGGTTTCACCCACACGGTAGCGAACGCGCGCCAGGGGCGCGTTGTCCATGGCGTAGGTCCGTTCCTCGTCGGCGGCGGGAAAGGCAATGGTGACGCGGCGGCCACTAACGTCGGTGATCAGCCCCAGTCCGAGATCGGATTCGGTCTGGCTGACCCAGCGCTGGCCCATTGTGAAGGTCATGAAGACTCCGGACTGACTTTTTCGGGGGCGCAAACGTAGCGGCTGTGTCGTCTTATTGCAATCGGTGATTGGCCGGGTTTGCCGGGCCCGGCTAGAATGCCGGCAACAGTCCTTCACAGGAGCAGGGTGTGGCGTCCACAGACACGGAATCCCGTTATGGCTGAAGCGGACAGCGGCATTCTGGCTGCCCTGTTCGCGGTCTTTTATGTGAGCCTGGCTGTTGCGGCCTCCGGGCATGCCATACTGAACAAAGAAGACAGCCGCGCAGCGGTGGCCTGGGTGGGAGTGATCTGGCTGGCGCCACTGATGGGCTCGCTGTTGTACCTGATGTTTGGCATCAACCGCATACGCCGGCGCGCGGCCGAGCTGCGTGGCGAGATGCCGCGCGTGGATCAGGGCTCGGCGGTGCGCGCCTATGCCTCCGAAGACATGGGCGGGGAATGGTCGCGCGAGCTGCAATCCCTGGCACGGCTGGCGGATCGGGTCTCGCGCCAGCCGCTGCTGACCGGCAACAGGCTGACGGCGTTGAGCAATGGGGACGAAGCCTTTCCCCGGATGCTGGAAGCCATTGCCAGCGCCCGCCAGAGCATCACCCTGAGTACCTACATCTTCAGCAATGATGCCGTGGGCCGGGACTTCGCCCGCGGCCTTGGCCAGGCGGTACGCCGCGGCGTGAGCGTTAGGGTGCTTGTGGACGCCGTGGGGCTGCGTTACTCAATCCCTTCCATAATCCGGCACCTGCGCCGGGAAGGGGTGCCCTACGCCCGCTTCATGCCCACGCGGACGCCACTGGCCATGCCCTTCATGAACCTTCGCAACCACCGCAAGATGCTGGTCGTGGATGGGGTTCTGGGATTCAGTGGTGGCATGAACATCGCCGCCGGCAACTGCCTTGAAAGCCGGCCACGCCATCCCATCCGGGATCTGCATTTCGCCATTGAGGGGCCGGTGGTGGCGGAGCTGCAGACGGTTTTCGCCGAGGACTTGGCCTTTGCCTGTCGCGAGCGGCTCAGCGGCGACCTCTGGTTCCCAACCCCCTATGCCCCGGGCGACACCCTCAGCCGCGTGATCCCGGATGGACCGGACGAGAACCTGGATACCCTGCGCCAGATCATGGTGGGGGCACTGTCCGTAGCCCGCCGCCATGTGCGGATCATGACGCCCTATTTCCTGCCCGATGCCACCGTTCAGGATGCGCTCAAGACAGCGGCCCTGCGGGGCGTCACCGTGGATGTGGTGTTACCACGGCACAACAACCTGCCGATGGTGGATTGGGCCTGCCGTGCTCAGCTTGAGGGCTTGCTGCAGTGGGGGGTGCGGGTCTGGTACAGCCCGGGTGAATTCGATCACAGCAAGTTGTTCACCGTGGATGGAAGCTGGTGCATGATCGGGTCGGCCAACTGGGATCCACGCAGCCTGCGCCTGAACTTCGAGTGCAACCTGGAATGCTATGACCCGTGCCTGACCCGCTCGCTGGAGCAATTACTGGATCGCGTGCGGGCGCGGGCCGACCGGCTTGAACTGGCCCAGTTGCGCAATGCCTGGCTGGCGGTGCGGCTGCGTAACGGCATTGCAAGGCTGATGTCGCCTTATCTGTAAAAGTGTTAATGAATTCGTGGCCTACAAACGTGAAAGACCCCCCAGAGTCGCGTTATGCTCGCGGACTCATACACCATTAACACCAAAACCAATACCGGAGTGTTCCCTATGAAAACCTTCCGACTCCTCGCCGCTGGCCTTGCCATGGCGATTGCCTTTACCGCCGGCGCCCAGCAGATGGGTCAGCAGGGTGGCGACCAGGTGGACCAGCTGGCGCGCATGATTGATCTCACTGACGAACAGCAGGAAGAGATCCGCGGCATTCTGGATGAGATGCAGGGTGACATCCAGGATACCCAGAAGCAGATCCAGCAGCTGCAGAAGAAGCTCGATGGCCGTGTTGGGCCGGACTATGACGAGCAGGCCATCCGTGATGATGCCGAAAAGCTGGGTAATCTCACCGGTGAGATGACCGCCAAGAGCATCCTGCTGCAATCCCGCGTGGAATCGGTGTTTACCGAGGAGCAGCGCAAGGAGCTTGAGAAGCAGATGAAGCAGCAGCGTCAGCAGATGCAGAAAATGCAGCAGCAGATGCAGAAGCAGCAGATGCAGCAGAAGATGAAGAAGCAGCAACAGCAGAAGCAGCAGGGCCAGCAGTGAGCCGGAACTGCTGAACCGGATGGGCGCCCGGTCAACCGTGGCCGAGGCGCCTGTCAGAACATCCCGGCAT
This sequence comes from Salicola sp. AFF1, assembly GCF_056783195.1. Classification (NCBI taxonomy): domain Bacteria; kingdom Pseudomonadati; phylum Pseudomonadota; class Gammaproteobacteria; order Oceanospirillales; family Halomonadaceae; genus Salicola; species Salicola sp. AFF1. The sequence goes on along the minus strand of NZ_JBXAYL010000019.1, from coordinate 49,744 downwards.
CCAACCCGGCCGCTACGTACAGGCCCAGTTCCTCACACTGGGAGATGAACACCTCCTGGAATTCCCCCTGGCACAGCAGCGGCTCCTGAACAGCGCGCCAGCGGAGTCCGGTCGTAATCGAGTCGATCGCTCTTAGCGTGCCTGTCCCATCCTTGCCCGCCCGTACGAAACTGGCAAAAGGCAGGCCCTGGGTCTCTTCCAGACAGGGGTAATAGATCCGATCAAAAAAATCTTTTAGCGCACCGCTCATTGTTCCGAGATTCTCGGTGGTGCCAAGGATGATGGCATCCGCCGCCAGGACGTCGTCGGGACCTGCCTCCAGCGGTGGTATGTGCCGGGCCGTGACGTTTTCGATATCCTCATGGTGGGCACCATTGAGAACCGCGTCCGCCATGCGGGACGTATTGGGCGACGGTGTATGGGCAACAATCAGGAGCTGTTTGGCAGTCATTGGGCCACCTCTTGCAGGGAACCAGCCCTCATGGTGGTGCGTATAAGAACCAAGTCAATCCATTCCAGCGCAACGGGGAATCCAACCTTATGAAATACCGTGGCATGAGTGAGCACTTCACCCACGACCAGCCAGCCAAAGTGGGCGTGCTCATCACCAATCTGGGCACACCGGACGAACCCACAACGCCGGCGCTGCGACGCTATCTGGACCAATTCCTGTCAGACCCGCGCGTGATTGAACTGCCGCGGCTTCTGTGGTGGCTGATCCTGCATGGCATCGTGCTGCGTACCCGCCCCAAAAAATCCGCCGAGGGCTATCGCAATGTCTGGAGCGATGAGGGATCACCACTGCTGGTATACACCAAGGGCCAGGCCGAGGGTTTGAAGCAGCGGTTGCAGTTCCGGTACGGGCAGAATGTCGAGGTGGCCTACGCCATGCGTTACGGCAATCCTTCCATCGCCTCCGCCATTGATGATCTGCAGCGCCGGGGCGCGCGCCAGCTACTGGTGCTGCCCATGTACCCTCAGTATTCCGCCTCTACGACGGGCTCGACCTTTGATGCGGTGGCCCAGGATTTCCAGCGCCGGCGCTGGTTGCCGGATCTGCGCTTCATCAGTCATTACCATGACTTTGAGCCCTACATTGAAGCCGTGGCGCGCAAGATTGAGCGCTACTGGAACGACCAGGGGCGGCCAGACATGCTGGTGCTTTCGTACCATGGTGTGCCCAAGCGCTACCTGCTCAATGGCGATCCCTACCATTGCGAGTGCCACAAGACCACGCGCCTGTTGGCCAAACGCCTGGGCCTGCGAGAGGGTGAATACATGACCACCTTCCAGTCGCGTTTTGGCAACGAGGAATGGCTCCAGCCCTATACGGACGAAACCATGAAGTCGCTGCCGCACCAGGGCGTGAAGCGGGTGCATGTGGTTTGCCCGGGATTCTCGGCGGACTGTCTGGAAACCATCGAGGAAATTGACGAGGAAAACAGGGAGTATTTCATGGAGGCCGGGGGCGAGGATTTCCATTATATCCCGGCGTTGAACGCGGATCAGGATCACCTGGACATGATTACGACCCTGGTGGAGAAGCACCTTCAGGGCTGGAACCTGCCGGAGAACAACCCGGAGGAGCTGAAGGCCAGCCGCGAGCGCGCCGAGGCGCTCGGGGCTGAACAGTAAGGCTGTAGAGGCTCAGGCGTCGACCAGGTCGAAGCGGATCTGGCGGCGCTCCTCATCCACTTCCTTGAACGTCACCGTGACCGGCTGATCCAGCCGGAAGCGGCGCTGGTCGCTGGCAATGGTGTGGGTAACCGGATCGAAGCTGAACTTCTCCGGCAGATCCCGTGCCGCCACAAAGCCCACCAGACCGGTTTCATCCAGCTTCACCTGGAAGCCGCCCGCGTTCACCTGGACGATGGTGCCCTGCAGGGGCTCGCCGCCCAGGCTGGGGGCGAACTGGCACTTGAGACTGTGCTCCATCTCGTTCACCGCCTGGCGCAGCTGCCACTGGGACTCCTGCAGCGCGCTCAGAACGGACTGATCCCATTCGGGCTGGCCGGCAATGCCCAGGTGATAACGGATCAGCCGGTGGACGAAGTAGTCGCTGTATTTGCGCAGCGGCGAGGTCATGGTGGTGTAGAGCGCCAGCCCCATGCCCTGGTGAGGCGCGGCCTGGGTCGCCATTTCCGCGCGCTCCAGCTGGCGCATGACGATGGCTTTGACGGGGAGCTCGGTATCCAAAGCCGAGGCCCGGCGCACCAGGCTGGTGAAGCCTTCGGGCGTGGTCGGGTCCACATCGAGCAGTTCCGGGCAGTGCTGTTCCAGCAGCTGGCGGATGTTGTCCACCTTTTCCTCGCGCACCCCGGCATGGGTGATGAAGAGCCCGTTGCCGCTGCGCTGGCTCAGGAAGTCGGCCGCGCACCGGTTGGCGGCAATCATGCATTCCTCGATCAGCCGGTGCGCACTGGTCTGGTAGCGTTTCTCGATGCTGCGGATCTTGCGGTTGTCGTCCAGACGGATGCGGTAATCCGGACGCTCCTCGTTGACCAGCGCGTTGGTCTCGCGCCATTGCCGGAGGGTCTCGCCCACCGTTTGCAACTGCTTGAGGCTTTGCAGGGTGGCGTCGTCCAGTGCCTGGATTTCCTCGTCAGTTTGCTCGTCAAAGAAAGCGGCCACGCTTTCATAGGCCAGCTTGGCCCGGGAGCGGATGGTCGCCGCCCTCAGTTGGTAATCGCCCATGTTGCCATTGGCGTCGAGCTGCAGGTCACAGACCAGGGCCAGTCGATCCTTACCCGCCATGAGCGAGCCCAGGTCCTGGCTGATGGCTGAGGGCAGCATGGCCCTGGGGTGGCCAGGGAAATACGCGGAGCTGGCCCGCAGGCGTGCTTCCTGTTCGGTGGCACCGTCTTCGGGCAGTAGCGCGGCCGGGTCCGCGATGGCAATGCACAGGCGCCAGCCGCCCGAGGGCAGGGCCTGGGCCATGACGGCGTCATCCATGTCCTGGGTGCTGGGGGCATCAATGGTCACGAAGGGCAGGTCCGTCAGATCCTCGCGCTTCCTGGCGGCCTCTTCGATGGCTGCTTCCGAGAGGGTGGTCACCTCTTCGTTAACCGCCTCGGGCCACTCGTCGCGCAGCGCATACTTGGCCATGGCATAGCCGCGCTCAATGCCCGGGTCGGACTCGTTGCCAATGACGCTCAGGACTTCAGCCTGGGCGTTGCCGCTGCTGAAGGGGTGGCGGGTGACCCGGGCGTGGACGAAATCACCGTTGCTGGCCTGGTTGCGCTGTTTCGGGGGTACGAAGAACCACCGGCTCAGGCCATTGATGTCGGGGGCCACAAAGTGGCCCTTGCCCCTGATCACGTATTGGCCAATGAAGGTGTCCAGCACCTGTTCATCCACCGTTTCCAGCTCACCCGCCTTCTTGCCGTCATTACCCTCGGTGATCTGGATCTGGACACGGTCACCCAGCAGCACCTTCTGGGCCTCGTCACGGGGGAGATAGATGTCACGACCATCATCAAGGGTGACAAAGCCAAAGCGTCCGGTCACGCGTTTGACGGCGCCGGCAAACAGCTCCTTGTCGGACTGGATATCGGAACGGAGCTGTTGAAGCTGGTTCAGGGCATCGGGGTTCAGCATTGAAAGAATAACCTGTCAGTATTGCGGAATCAGAGACTGGTCTGAGCGGGGTAGTGTTCAAAAACGTCCTGATCGCCGTTCTGGCGGAAGAGGATCACGTCAAAGGCGTCCCGGCCACGGCCCTCAACCACCATCCCCGGCGACCCCATCGGCATGCGGGGTACGCTCAGTCCGGCAGCTGATGGCTGCTCGCGCAGGAGGCGCTTCACGTCGGAGGCCGGAACATGGCCTTCTATAAGGTAGCCACCGATGAAGGCGGTATGGCAGCTCGCCAGCGAGCGTGGCAGGCCGGCTTCCTGTTTTACGCGGTTGATGTTGCTGACTTCGCGCTTCTCGGCCTTGAATCCCGCCTGGCGCATGTGCTCGATCCAGTCTCCGCAACAGCCACAGGTGGGGGAGGCGAAGACGGTGAGGGTCTCATCGGTCGGGACGCCGGCTTGGTCGGTCGCAGTGGTTTGACGGGTGTTGTCGGCTACCAATTGGGTGGCACCAAGGGCCACGACGGCCAGGGCGACAAGACTCACGGCGGCAATGGTCAGACGGCGCATGGGGGTCAGCTGTACTCTGCAGTGTTGGATTGATTGAGGCCGATGCGTTCTGCCAGCTCCTCCAGATCCAGGAATGGGCTGATCCGTTCCCCCTGGGCGAAGTCGCACCGGTGCGCGTTGACGAACGTCAGGTGGGCATCCGTGTCAACGCCTGTGGCGGTGACCTGCATGCCCAGATTATGGGCGAGGTGGATGATCGCCCTGACGATCACACTGTCATTATGACGGCTGGTGACGCGCCGTACAAAGTTTGGCTCGATTTTCAGCTGGTGGACCGGGAAATCCCGTATCCATCCCAGCGAGGCGGTGCCCTGTCCAAAGTGGTCGATGCTGATGGGCAGACCGAGTTCACTGAGTGCCCGCAACTGCTGTTCCCGCTGCTGAGTGTTGCAGGCCAGACTGCCTTCCGCCAACTCCAGTTCAATGGCGTCAGGAGCCAGTCCACAGTGTCTCAGCGTATCACCGATGTGTTCTGCCAGGCTGCTGTCCTCGAGCTCCGGGCCGTATAGGTTGATGGCGACCGCTAGCGAGCGAGCTCCGTCCTGTTGCCAGTGCCGCAGCTGCTCGCAGGCCAGCGTGATCGTGTGGCGGGTGATGGCCGGCGCCATTCCTGTCTCCAGCGCCGTTTCCATGAACCCTTCCGGCGCCAGTTCCCCTCTTTGTGGGTGCTGCCAGTGCAGCGCTGCTTCCACCGCCACCCATTGGCCGGTGGCCAGATCCTGTTGGGGTTGGAATCGAAGGTGGAAGCGGTGGTGGTCCAGCGCGTCATGCAGGCCCCAGTGGAGGGCCATGCGTTCCTGGATCCGTTCGTCGAGGTGTTCGCTGTAGAACTGGTAACGGGTGCCGGCAAGCGCTGAGGCTTGATTGAGCGCCGCTTCAGCATTGGCGATCAGCGACTGGGTATCTCCCGCATGTTCCGGGAAGAGGGTGACGCCCATGGAGGCGGACAGGTACCGATCCTGATCGTTCATAGGAATGGGACGGCGGAATAGCTCCCGAAGGCGGTTCATGAGCTGGATCAGCGATTGTAGGTCAGCGAGTGGATAGCAGCGCAGATAGAAATCGTCGCTGCTGGCCCGGCAGAACAGGTGGTTATGGTCCTCCAGGGTGCGCAGACGCCGGGCCACCGCCACCAGCAGCTCATCGCCGTAATCATGGCCCATGGTATTGTTGAGCGCCTGGAATCCGTCCAGATCGAGGGCGACTACCGCGATTTGCTCGCCGGACTGGCGGGCACGCTGCACCGCATAATCCAGGTCTTCCAGGAAAAAGTGGCGGTTGGCGAGACCGGTCAACGGGTCGTTACTGGCGATGCGTTGCAGATCAGCCACGGCGCTCACGCGCTTGTCGGTTTCATCGCGCAGGGCAGCACGCGTCTGTTCCAGAAGCCGGTGGTGGCGCTGCAATCCCTGTCCCAACGCCAGTGCAAGGGTTCCCAGAGCCCCCGCCGTGAGTATCAGCGGCGGCCAGAACTGGCCATCGCGCCACGCGAGCACGGTGCCGGCTGCAACCAGCGACAGGGCGGCCAGCCAGGCGAGGATCAGCTTCAGGGAGGGATGGGAGTCAGCGTTGAGCAGCGAACGCAGCGGCATCGCGTGAGGGCCTCGGGTCCTGCGGTGGTAGCTCCACAGTGTGTGAGAGCTTGCCTCTACTGTCCATGGATCCTATGACCCCTGGCGTGAGGCCTCCAGTGTAACCGATACCGAGTCCGAAAAACGCAACGCATGGGGCTTGTCGATTTCCACTTGCGCTTCCAGTACTGCGTCAGGCGCCATCGCCAGGTCCAGTACTTCCCGGGTCATGCGCTCCAGCAGGGAAAACCGGTTGCCTTCGACATGGGCAATAATGTTCTTGGTGATGGTGCGGTAGTTCAGGGCCGCCTCAATGTCGTTATTGCGGATGGCCTGATCGGCGTCGTACACCAGCCGTATGTTGATGACCACATCCTGGCGGTTGTTGATTTCTTCCTCTTTGATGCCCACATAGGTGCGCAGACGGAGGTCCTTGATGCGGATGGTGGCGGTGCGTGCGTCGGTCATGGCGGCCCCGTTGTGGTCAGGTGCGGTTGAGCAGGGTCAGGAATTCCATGCGTGTTGCCTGGGATTCACGGAAGGTACCCAGCATTACCGAGGTTTTCATGTTGGAGTTCTGCTTTTCGACGCCGCGCATCATCATGCACATGTGATGGGCCTCGATCACCACCGCGACCCCTTTGGCGCCAGTAACATCCTGGATGGCTTCCGCGATCTGGCGGGTGAGCGACTCCTGGATCTGGAGGCGCCGGGCGAACATGTCCACGATGCGGGCGCACTTGGACAGTCCCAGAACGCGCCCGTTGGGCAGGTACGCCAGATGACACTTACCCACAAAGGGCAGCAGGTGGTGCTCGCACAGGGAATAGAGTTCAATGTCCTGAACGGCCACCATCTCATCGTTGGAGGATTCGAAAATGGCACCGTTGACGATGGAATCCAGATCCTGGTGATACCCCTGGGTCAGGAATTCCATGGCCTTGGCGGCGCGGTCCGGGGTATCAGCCAGACCCTCGCGCTCCGGGTCTTCCCCCAGCCGGCGGATGATGTCCCGGTAGTCGGCCGCCAGCCCGTCAGTATTGTGCTCCATGATGTGCTCCCGGGTTGAACCCCTAGTTAATCAACGCTCTATTATGCCGCGCACTTGCCGGTCATCATAGTGAAGGACAATAGGGCACGGCGATCGGATTATCTGTTTTTCTCAATCTACGGTGCCGCTCGGCGTTTGGATGAGTCTTACGGTTTCGTTGCGGAATGGTCATTGCGATAGACTCACCCCCAGGAAGGCCACTGCCAGAAACAGCAATAGGGAGAGACAGTAATGCGCCTGGATACAGAGACCACGCCCCAGGGCAGCCAACCGGGAGGGGAGTCCCATGGACTTCAATGCTGGCAGGAGGCGGGATGCTGGTTCTGTTACGGCGAGCATGCGATATTCAGCCGGATCGCAGGGCAGGGCGAGCCACTGCTGTTGATCCATGGTTTTCCCACCGCCTCCTGGGACTGGCACCGGTTGTGGCCGGCCCTTGGGGAGCACTACCGGTTGCTGGCGCCGGACATGCTTGGATTCGGGTTCTCGGACAAGCCACAGGATCACGCCTACTCCATCATTGAGCAGGCGGACCTCATCCAGGGCTGGCTGGAACAGATGGGGGAAAACAGGGTTCATGTCATGGCGCATGATTATGGGGCAACGGTGGCTCAGGAGCTGTTGGCCCGCCAGCGCGAGGGCAGCCTCGGGTTCCGCATCAACAGCGTCGCCCTGATGAACGCGGCGCTCTTCCCGGAGGTCCACCAACCGATATTGATCCAGAAACTGCTGCTGGGGCCGCTGGGCGGACTGGTCAGCCGGGGGCTGACGCGGCGTGTGTTTGAAGCGAGCCTGGGCCGGCTCTTTGGTGCGGCAACCCAGCCCACAGCCCGGGATATGGAGGACTTCTGGCAGCTGTTGATCCACAACAACGGGCGCGGGGTGATCCACCGCATCATCCATTATATGGAGGAGCGCCGGATTCACCGCCACCGCTGGGTGGGAGCCCTCCAGGCGTGCGAACAGCCAACCCTGCTCATCTGGGGCGGGGCGGATCCGGTCTCCGGTCGGGCCATGCTGCAGCGCTATCGCGAGCTTGTGGGTGGGCACGGGATTGCACTGCTGAACGACATTGGCCACTATCCCCATTTCGAGGCACCCGCGGAAACACTCCAGCACTACCTGGCTTTCCGCCGCCGCATTGCACTGGGTGATGACTGACCGCACTGATGAGTGACTCCACACCGCTTCTGAGCATCCATGCTGGCGACCGGGCGCTGGCCCGAATCCGTGAACGCGGACTCCGGCCCGAGGATGTGGGCGCCATCCCCGGGGCTGCCGGCGGCCCCAAGGCCCTTGGGCTGCAAGGGCTGGATCGGGTGCTGTTCGGGGACTGGCTGGAGCGGGCGCCGCGTGAGCGTGCCCTCATAGGCTCATCCATCGGCAGCTGGCGGTTTGCCTGTGCCTGCACGCCGGATCCGGTGGCGGCATTGGAGCGCCTTGGCGAGCTTTACACGGCCCAGCGCTTCCCCAGGGGGGTCACGCCGGACCAGGTCTCCAGGCAGTGCGAGGCGATGCTGGAGGCATTGATTGGGGGTCAGGAAAACGCTGTCTTTGAACAGCAACGTTATCGACTGAACGTCATGGTCGCCCGCTCAAGGGGGCTGGTGGCCTCGGATAACAAGGCCCTGTTGATGGCCGGGCTGGCACCGGTGGTCCTGGCCAACGCCCTTTACCGGCCCTGGATCCAGCTCGGCTTTGAGCGGGTCCTGATGCACGATGAGCGCGCCGCGCCACCGCTGGGCGCCTTTAATGATTTCCCGGGGCGTTATGAGCAGTTGAACGCGGCCAACCTTCAGGCCGCTCTACTGGCCTCCGGTTCCATCCCCATGGTGATGCGGGCGGTTGAGCGCATTCCCGGCGTGGCGGGGCATTGTTTTCGGGATGGTGGGCTTACGGACTACCACCTGGATCTCCCTTATGCTGGCGATGATCTGGTGCTGTACCCGCACTTTACCCAACGGGTGGTGCCCGGCTGGTTTGATAAGAGCCTGCCCTGGCGAAACGGTGACCCGGAACGCCTCCGCAACATGGTGCTGATCGCGCCCACAGCCGAATACCTGGCGACGCTGCCCGATGGCCGGCTGCCGGACCGGCGTGATTTCCATGCCTACGAAGGCGATGATGCCACCCGTGAAAGCCACTGGCGCCAGGCCATGGCCGAGAGCCAGCGTCTGGGGGACGCATTCCTGGAACTGGTGGACAACGACCGGGTTGCCCAGGTGGCGCAGCCGTTGTCCGAGCTGGGTTGAACGTCAGTCGCTCCACATTCCACGTTCCAGTTCCTCTACCCGCCGGCGCAGCTGGCGGACCTCCTCAAGCAGCTCCAGTGACAGGGCCACCCCTGGCAGGTCCATATCCAGGTCCCGCCGCAGGCGTTCCGCCTTCTTGACCCGGACCAGGTCGTCGCCAGCGAAGACCCATTCCCAAGGGCTGCGGCCTGCGCGCGGCTGGACGACACCAAACTCCACCAGTTCGATCACATACTCGGCATTGACCTGGCAGTCATGGCATAGGTCGCGCAGGGTCAGCCGCGTCAGCTCGTCCATCATTTCGGCGTGGGGCGTTCTGCTGCTCATGATCAGACTCCCAGGTGTTCGCGTGGGTTGAACGGCACTTCTTCGCTCAGCTCACGGAAGAGCTCGCGGCTGCGCTGCGTCTGTTTCGGTGGCATGGCAATTTGCAGCATCACGTACTGGTCTCCCGGATTCTTGCCGGGCATGCCCTTGCCACGCAGGCGCAGCTTCTTGCCTTCACGGGCCCCTTCAGGGATGGTGAGCGTGGCTTTGCCATCCATTGTCGGGACTGTTATGCGACCACCCAGTGCCGCTTCCCAGGGCGTTACCGGAACGGTCACATAGAGGTCCCCGCCTTCCAGCCGGAAGTGTGGATGGGGGGCAATCTGGATGTCTAGATACAGATCCCCATCCGGACCATTGCCAACGCCGGGGCTGCCCTGGCCCCGCAAACGGATGGTCTGCCCATCGCGAACGCCAGCAGGTACCTTCACGTTCAGCGTGCGCTCGCGGCGCTGGACACGACCGTCAGGACCGGGTTCGGGCTGCTGGACCCGGAGGGATTTCTCGCAGCCGTTGTAGGCTTCCTCCAGAAACAGTGACAGCTGGTGGTGGAGATCGTCACCGCGCATGGCGAAGCCCTGCCCTCGTTGTTGCCGGAAGCCGCCGCCGGCACCCCCGAAGATGGACTCAAAGAAATCACTGAAGTCCATGCTGTCGGCACCGGTGAATCCGCCCCGGGAGAAGCTGGCGCCGGATTCCCAGCCGGGGGGCGGGTCAAAGCCGCCATCCCCGGTCTGTCCATACTTGCGGAGCTGGTCGTATTCAGCGCGTTTTTCGTCGTCCTTCAGGACTTCGTAGGCCTCGCTGATGTCTTTGAAGCGGTCCTCCGCGTCCGATTCCTTGCTCACATCCGGGTGGTACTTGCGTGCCAGCTTGCGATAGGCGGATTTGATCTCGGACTTGGAGGCGTCTTCATCAACGCCCAGAATCTGGTAGTAATCCTTGAATTCCATTGGCGAACCTCTGTGCAGCGTCTGGCGCCATTAAAGGGTTGTCTCTGTGGATAGAAATGGAGGTAACGCGGCGTTATTCAATGGGGCCGCGTGGCGATGCGACGAGCCGGAAGCCCTCGCAATGGGAAAGCGCGTCCACAATGGCACAGATGCGGAGGTGCACGGGCAGGGTGTGGCCCTCAGGGTCCTGGAACCAGGTATCCAGGGTGGTATGGCAAGCCTCCCGACGGCTGGTATCGAGGGCATCATCAACGCGGTTGTGTTCGGACTCCGGCAGGATCATGGCAACGCGTTCGCCGGCCAGAGTGGTGGGGGTATGCCCCAGCCAGGTTTCAACCTGGGGTGAGATGTAACCAATGGCCCGGCTGTCATCCAGCTCCAGAGCAATGCCGGTGCTCAACCGGATAAAGTCGCGGGTTCGCTGTTCACTGTCGGAAAGCGCCCGGCTCATCACCGCTTTCTCCAGGCGTTTGTTTTCGAGGGCGCGACTGTCGCGTTCACGCAGGCGTTGCTGTTGCACCTCGCGGCGAAGGCAGAGCTGGTGGGCACGCACAAGGCAGCCCACGAGCACCGCCAGGCCAGCGCTCACCACGATGCCGGCGAGCAGGAGGACGGTCGGGAATACGGGGTCGTCGCCGCTGGTGGCGGCGCGCGCCAGCGCCTGGCGGGTTTCGAACCAGAGCAGCAGGCTCAGTGCCACTCCCACCCCCAGCACGAGCGGGGGCAGCGCCCGGTACCAGCCCGGCTGATCGCGATCGGCTATGCTTTCCGGTTCCATCGTCCTGGCTCTTGTGCCGCCTGCCTCAGAATAACTGTAGCTCAGAGGTCTGCACAGACCAAGCGAAGGGGTTCTCAGGCTGGTGAACGGGCCCTTGCCACCCAAAGGAGCAGAAAGAAGCCAAAGGCGGCCACAACCACCGAGGGACCAGCGGGGGTGTCCATGTGCCAGGACAGGGTCATGCCGGCTACCACCGACCCCATCCCCAGCAGGGACGCGATGACCGCCATGCGTTCGGGCGTGGCGGCCAGCGGGCGTGCCGCAGCCGCTGGGATGATGAGCAGGGCGGTGATCAGCAGAACGCCTACGATCTTCATGGCGGTGGCGATGACCAGCGACAGCATCAGCATCAGTGCCAGTCGCAGCAGGCCGGTACGGTAGCCTTCCACCGCGGCCAGTTCGTCATGGAGGGTGATCATCAGCAGGCCGCGCCAGAGCCAGATCGTGAGCACCAGTATGAAGGCACCGCCCAGGAGGATCCACAACAGGTCCTGCTGGTTGATGGCCAGCAGGTCCCCGAACAGGTAGCCGGTCAGGTCGATGCTGAAATCCTGCATCATCCCAAGCACCACAAGACCGATGGCGAGCGAGCTGTGGGACAGAATACCCAGCAGGGTATCGCTGGCCAGCGACTGCTGGCGCGACAGCAGCATCAGGATCACCGCCAGCAACACGCACACCAGTACGATACTGAGGTTGAGGTTGGTCTGGAAGGCGGTGCCAAGGGCAATGCCCAGAAGGGCGGAGTGCGCCAGTGTGTCGCCGAAATAGGCCATCCGCCGCCAGACCACGAAACAGCCCAGGGGACCGGCAACCAGGGCTACAATCAGGCCCCCGGCCATGGCGCGCCAGAAAAAGTCATCAAGGATCGCGTTGATCATGGCACGGGGTCTCCGTGCACGTCATGACTGTGGTTATGGTGGTGATGGTATACCGCCAGGGTGTTGGCCAGATGCTCCCCGAAGAGCTGGGTAAAGGCCGGATCCCGAGAGATCTGCTCCGGCTGGCCACGGCAGCAGATGTGACCATTGAGACAGAGCACCGTGTCTGTTGAGGCCATGACGACATGCAGGTCGTGGGAGACTGTTAACACCGCGCAGTCGAGCTCGTCGCGAAGGGACTGGATCAGCTCGTAGAGCGCGGACTGGCCGTTCACGTCCAGCCCCTGGGCCGGCTCGTCCAGAACCAGCAGCTGGGGCCGTCGCAGTATGGCCCGGGCCAGCAGTATGCGCTGGAACTCGCCACCGGAGAGATGATGCACGGATTCATCCGCCAGCTGGGCTACGCCGGTTCGCTTGAGTGCGGCGTTGATGGCGGCATCATCGCCACCGGCGAGCCCCAGAAAACGCCGGACTGTCAGCGGCAGTGTGGGCTGCAGCGTCATGCGCTGGGGCACGTAGCCCACGCGGATGCCGGGGCGCTGGCGTACACGGCCGGAACTGGGCTTTTCAATCCCCAGGATCAGCTTGATCAGGCTGGTCTTGCCCGCGCCATTGGGCCCTATGACGGTGACAATGTCCCCTTCGCTCATGCTGAAGGTGAGGTCGTGAAGCACATGGGTTTCGCCATAGCGAAGGCCGGCATCCTCCAGTAGCACCACGGGCTCAGTCATGGCCATCTGCCTCCTGGCAGGCCGGGCAGAGACCAGTCACCTCGGCGACTGTTTCCTCGTTCCGGAAACCATGGCTCCAGGCTTCATGATTGATGGCTTGCTGGATGCCGGAGGCTTCCAGTTCCAGCACGTTATGGCACTGGCGGCAGATCAGGAAGCAGCCGGTATGGCGGTGGTCGGGCTGGCTGCAGCCGATGAAGGCATTCAGCGAGGCGATCCGGTGCACCAACCCCATCTGCAGCAGAAAGTCCAGTGTGCGATAGACCGTGGGCGGCGCCGAGCGTCGCCCTTCGCCGTTGAGACTATCGAGGATGTCGTAGGCGCCGAGCGGCTTGTGGGATCGCCAGACCAGTTCGAGGACCTGCTCCCGTAACCGTGTGAGGCGGGCGCCCTTGTCGGCGCATATGCGTCGGGCGTCACTCAGAGCCTGGCTGACACAGGCCTCGTGGTCATGGGAGCGGTAGGGCAGTGGGTGAGTCATACGTTACAGGGTAACACCAGCCCCTGGGTGACGGAACCTCAGCTGGCGGCGCGCTGGGCCAGCTCCTCGAGCGCGGCCATGTCCGGGATCACGCACTGTTCTCCCTCAAAGACCACCGACATGAGTGTGGCCTCCCCTTTGGCTTCGGATTCCTTCTGGAGATCGTCTGGGTTCACCTTGGCTTGGCGGGGGATCCCCCGGGTGGCCATGGCCATGAACGGCATGGCGTCATGGCGCTCGGTGATGGTATTGAGTACCAGTATCCGGCCACGCCGGCCCTCGGGTGGGAAAGGGTCGCCGCCATTGGCAGCCTCCCAGGACAGAACCGGCAGGTTCAGGCCCCGCCACTGGAGCCGACCGAGCACCCAGTCCTGGTCCTTGTCCGCCGGGTCCGGCTCGTAATCCACGATTTCGGCGATGGAGACGTTGGGCAGCAGCAGGGTAGTGTCCTGGACCGGAATCAAAACACAGGCCAGTTGTTCGGGGTTCTCCGCCATGATGGTTTCCTTACAGGTCGAATCAGGCTGAATGGTATCGGGAGCGGCCCGCCAGAAGGGTCTGTTCCTCGAGTACGCGCAGCAGTCGGGCCGCCAGTTCGCGTGGTTCGCCCTCAAAATCCGCTGTGCCGCTGGCGCGGATGGATTCGGGCATGGCCGGACTGGCACAGCTTTCCGGGCTTTGTACCCAGACATGACCGCCCGCCTTGCGGAGTGCTGGTGCGGCCAGGGCGCCATCATTGCCCATGCCGCTGAACAGGATGCTGTGGCAGTGGCCACCGTGAACCCGCGCGATATTGGTCATCAGCTGGTCGATGGAAGGGCCGTAGGGCCCCGCCCAGGGTTGGTCGCGAAGCTGGATGCGAGCCTCCTCGTCGAGCCAGAGTTCCTGTTCAACGGGGACCTGGAGGACTTCACCGCATCGCAGCACTCGCCCGTGCTCGGCGCTGACCAGTGGCCATTGCGAGTCCCGGGTGAGTACGCTGCTGAGAACCCCACTGAAATGGGCGTCAATGTGCTGCGCGTACACGAAGGCAACCGGCAGGCGCCCTGGCAGTGAATCGAGAAACGCCTTAACGGCCGCGGGGCCTCCCAGGGAGGCGCCCAGGATCCAGAGCTGTCGGGCCGGCTGGTTCTCTTCGGCCGGCTCCAGCCAGGTCGGCATGGGCAGGCGCTGGCGGGTTTGGCGTTCTGAAGCCAGGGCGTCCAGGCTGTTCTGGTTTTCCAGTGTCTCCAGGCTTCCCAGCTGGTCGCCGAGCTTGGCGAACAGGCGCCTCTCCCAGCGTATGTATTCCGGGTGGCCTGGTTCCGGGGCGGCGCCCGGACCAAAAAGCAGGGGGCGATCCTCGTCCGTCAGCAGCGTTTCAATCAGCTCCGGATACTCCTCTTCGTCGGTGAGTTCCACCACGCAGAGGCTTGAGTCAGGGGTGGCATCCAGAGCGGCAAACCGCTCCGGGTCACCAATGAAGGCAACCGGCAGGCCGTGTTTGTCCAGTGCCTGCTGCAGGCGGTGGCGCTGGAGTACGTCATCGGCGATGACGATCACGCCCCGGTCTGTGCTCATTGCTCAGCTCCGGCGCCGGTATGCTCCATGATGGTGTCCAGCAGCTCCTGTTCCTGGAACGGCTTGCCAAGGTAATGGTTAACGCCGATGGCCTCGGCCCGCTCACGGTGTTTGTCGCCGGTCCGTGACGTGATCATGATGATGGGCACATCGCTGAGCTTGCTGTCATGCCGGATGAAGCTGGCAACCTCGAAGCCGTCCATGCGCGGCATCTCGATGTCCAGAAGAACGATGTCCGGGCGGCGGTCCTGGAGCTGACCCACGGCGTCGAGCCCGTCCTTGGCCAGCAGTACCTCCATGCCGTGGCGTTCCAGCAGCCGCGAGGTAACCTTGCGCACCGTAACGGAGTCGTCCACCACCATGACCTGGGTGGGATGCTCCTCCTGGGGCGTCTCGCCGGTTTCCACCTGGGCCAGCATGCGCTGGCGCTGGGCCAGGATGTCGCCACGGATCATGGCCGGCAGGTCGAGGATCACCACCACGTTACCATCGCCCAGGATGGTAGCGCCGGAGACGCCACGCACACTGGCGAACTGGGGCCCGAGGGATTTGACCACGATTTCGCGGCTGCCCATGAGACTGTCCACCTGCAGGGCCATGGGCTGGTCGGCACCCCGCACCAGCATCACTGGCAAAGGCAGTGCCTGGCCCTGCAGTTTGGGCTGGCTTTCGGAGTTGAGCAGCGCGCCCAGGTATTGCAGGCGGTACTGCTGGCCGGCGTACTCGTACATTGGCGCATCCGGCTGGTAGTACTCCTCAAGCTCGTAGGTGGACACGCGAACAATGCCTTCGATGGTATTGAGCGGGATGGCGTAATAGTCATCCCCAATGGTCACCATCAGGGCACGGTTGACCGACACCGTGAACGGCAGGCGGACGGTGAAGATGGTGCCCTCGCCAAGGGTGGAGTCGATGTCCAGGCTGCCGCCCAGCTGTTTGATCTCGCTGGCAACCACGTCCATGCCCACGCCGCGCCCGGAGATCTGGGTCACGGAAGCAGCCGTGGAGAAGCCGGGCTGCAGGATGAACTGCAGGATCTCATGGGGGGTCAGGTCCTCGCCGCTGTCGAGCAGTCCCTGCCTGATGGCTTTCTGGCGCACTTTCTCGGTATCGATCCCGCCGCCATCGTCCTGTAGGCGAAGAACGACTTCGCCGCCTTCACGGCTGAGGTCCAGCCGGACGTTACCGCTGGCTGACTTGCCCGCTTTCTCCCGTTCTTCCGCGGATTCAATGCCATGGTCAACGGCGTTGCGCAGCATGTGCTCAAGGGGCGAGACCATCCGGTCCAGAACCGTCCTGTCCAGCTCGCCCTCGGCGTTGTTGACCTCGAAGTGGGCTTTCTTGCCGGTTTCGCCGGAGATCTGGCGAACGATCCGCCGCAGCCGGGGGACCATGGAGGAGAAGGGCACCATGCGGGTCTTCATAAGCCCTTCCTGGAGCTCGGTGTTGGTACGCTGCTGCTGCAGGAGCAGGGTTTCGGCGTCACGCACCTTCTCGCTCATGGTCTCGCGCAGGTCGGCAAGGTCCGAGGCGGACTCGGACAGCGCCCGCGAGAGCTGCTGGATCGAGGAGTAGCGGTCCATCTCCAGCGGGTCGAAATCCTGGTCATAATCCGGGCCGTATTCCTGTTCCGCGCGGTGCAGGATCTGGGCCTCGGTCTCGTTCTCCATCCGCCGCAGCTGCTCGCGCAGGCGGTCCGTGGTGGCCGCCATTTCGTCGAGCGTATGGCTGAAGTCGCTGATCTGCTGCTCAAGCCGGCCGCGGGTGATGCTGGTTTCGCCCGCCAGGTTGACCATCTCGTCCATCAGCTGCGCGTTGACGCGCAGTGTGTCCTGGGCACTGCGGGCCAGTTCGGCCTTGCGCTGGTCACGGGCCTGTTGCTGCGGCTGGGTTTTCTGGGCCGGCGCCTCGCTCTCGTTGTCTGTTTTCTGAGCGTCGTCGCCAGTGGGGGCCTCCCCGGCGGACGCAGTGTCTGCTTGGGAGCTTTCGGTTTGTTCCGGCGTTGCCGTGGCCTCTGCGGTTTCTGGCGCTTCGGCGGGTTGGTCCTGTTCCTCGCGCTCGGGCTGCTCGGCGCCGGATTCCATCTGCCAGGTGCTGCGGACCTGTTCAACGCGGCTGATGATCTCGTCGTGGAGCCCGTTGATTTCGTCCCACTGGGCCTCCGTGGGCTGGTTGCCCTCGGATTCGATCCGCGAGAGCAGGCTTTCGAACCGGTGGGCTTTCTCGCCCAGGGTCGTCAGTTCGGCCAGCCGGGCGCCGCCCTTGATGGTGTGCAGGGCCCGTTGGGCCTCCTGGCTGTGGGCAGCCTGGTCGCCGTCCTCCGCCTTGTGCCAGGCGGCCAGGGTATGGTCCAGGGTGTCCACAAGCTCGCCGGCCTCTTCGAGGAAAATCTCAAGGACTTCCGGGTCGACGTTGCTGGGGTCATCTTCGGCGTCTTCAGCCGCGCCTGCTTCGGAGGCTTCGGCTTGCCCGTCAGCTGCTTCCAGCGTCTCACCGGCCTCAACGCGCTCCAGCATTCCGCGCAGCTGATGCAGGCTGTTTTGGCTGTAATTCAGGGCCTGCCGGCTGTCGCCGGCGCCTTCGATGACGCTGTCCAGGGTGCTCTCCCAGGTGTCCGCGAGCTCGGCAATGGGGTTGAGCTCGGACAGACGGGCGCCGCCCTTGAGCGTGTGAAGCTCCTCGCGCATCCGCGCCATGGGCTCGCCTTGCTCTGGGTTGGGCTCCCAGTCACGGATCGCCTTGTCGATGGCGGTCTCGATCTCACGGGCCTCATCCAGGAAGAGGGCACTCAGTTCGTTGTCCGGTACGCCTGAAGGCTCTGCTTCGGGTTCGGCGATGGCTTCTTGTGCCGCTTCCTGCTCTGATGTTTCCGGCTCCGGCTCCGGCTCCGGCTCCGGCTCCGGCTCCGGCTCCGGCTCCGGCTCCGGCTCCGGCTCCGGCTCCGGCTCCTGGCGTTCCGGCTCGGGGGCGGCGCTTTCGCCCCGTATCAGGGCATTTACCCTTTCGGCCAGTTCGTCCGCCGGTTCACAGGGCTGGAAGGCACTGACCTGCTCAACCATGTTGGCCAGCGCATCGTGGCAGGCGAGCAGTGTTTCGCCCGTGGCTTCCCCGAGAGCCAGCTGGCCTTCAGCCACGCGCTCGAAAAGGTCTTCCAGCGAGTGGGCGAGGTTGGCGATGGGGGCGATTTCGGCCATGCGTGCACCCCCCTTGAGGGTGTGCAGATCGCGCTGGAGGGTTTTGGCCAGTTCCGTGTTCTGGGGCTCGGACAGGTACTGGTGCAGTGTTTCGCCCGTGCTGTCGATGAGCTCGTGGGCTTCCTCCAGAAAGATCTCCGCGAGTTCCGGATCAATATCCGCGCTGGCCTGTTGGTCGGTACCGCCTGCATCCTGTTTTTCAGGTTCAGGTTCAGGTTCAGGTTCAGGTTCAGGTTCAGGTTCAGGTTCAGGTTCAGGTTCAGGTTCCGGCCCAATGTCCTCGTCGAGCGCTTCATCCATGGAGGCGAGGTCTTCGCTGAAGCGCTCCTCGAAGACCTGCTGCTCGGCATCGCTCCGGGCATGGCGCAGGTCGGCTGCCTGTTCGTTCAGGCGGGTGACCAGGCTGGCCGGGGCTTCAGTCGCGAGCCCTGCGGCCAGCTGGTCCATGAGGTTGATCAATGACTCGTGGGCTTCCCGCAGCAGCGGCGTCAGGCTGTCCACGGGCAGGTCGGTCGTTTCGATGACCTCCTCGTATAGATGCTGCAGTGCACCGGAAAGCTCGCTGACGTGCTGTACCTGCGCCCTGTCGGCGCTGGCGCTGAGTGTGGTCAGGCTGTTGATCAGCTCCTGCAGGGGCGCTTCGCCTGTGTTGCCCGCCAGCCATTCTTCCAGTGTCTGGTCGGCATCCAGCAGCTGCTCAATGCCCTCATTGAGGAAGATGCTGATCAGGCTGTTATGCCCGGGTTCCTGTGGCTGGGGTGTCGCCATGGTCCCGGCCGGTGGCCGTTCTTCGGGATAGCGTGCCTGATGCAGCTCGCGCAGGTCGTCAAGAAAGGCGTCCGTGCCGTCCAGGGGCGTAAGCGGGTCTTTATCCAGGCGCTCCAGGCCCGCGCGCACAAAGTTGCGCACCCGGCGGATAAGCTCAACGACGCTGGCATCGGCCTGGTCGCCAGCAGCCCGTGCCCGCTTGACGAATTTCTCCATGGGGGCCGTGATGCGCGCGATGGGCTCGATGCCGGCGGTGTGGGCGCTGCCCTTGAGGGTGTGCAGGGCGCGCGAGAGCTGGTCGGTATAATCAACCGCGCTATGCCCCTCGGACTCGGAGAGGAACTCGTCCAGCGCCTCCAGGTGGCTGTCGGCCTCTGAACGGAAGATGTCCATGAGCATCGGGTCGAGATCAAGCTCTTCGGACTCGCCGGTCTCTCCGGACTCCGCGCTGCTGGCCTCTGACGCCTGGGCTTCGGGCTCGGCTTCCGGCATGGGCTCGGTATCCAGGACCTCGCCGCGCGCCAGGGCATTGGCGCGTTCTTCAAGCCTTTCAGTGTTAACGGACGGTGCCCGTTGATGCCGGAAATCCTCCACCAGGGTGGGCACGGCCTCGGTGACTTCCTTGAGCACCGATGCCATGTCGTCGCTCATGAAGAGGGTGCCGTCGAGTACCCGGTTCAGGGCATTCTCCACCGCCCAGGCCAGCTCCCCAATACGCTCGGCCTCAACCATGCGGCCGCTGCCCTTCAGGGTATGGAAGGCACGCCGGACTTCGGTCAGAGCGCTGGTGTTTTCGTAGCTTTCAAGAAGCCGCGGCAGGTATTCGTGGATGGTCTCCAGAACCTCTTCCGCTTCCTCGATGAAGATATCGAGGATCTCCTGATCCACGAGGGGCTCCTCGTCACCGCCGTGTGATGGCGCTGCCGCTGGTTCTGAAGGGCCGGTTTCTGCCTCTGGTTCAGGCTCAGGCTCTGCTTCGGTTACCGACGGTGCTTGCGGTTCGGAGTCCTGTTCAGGTTCAGCGGGCGAGGCTGCCTCCGCTTCTTCGGCTTCCTCCGGCTCTTCATCCTCAGGCGCCTGCTCAAGCGCCTCATGAGGTGCTTCTTCGGCCTCTGTGTCCTCGGGCGCAGGCGCGTTTCGGGCGTCCGCGAGGCTGTGTGCCTCATTCATGAGGTCGTCCACATCCCCCGTCGCCTGGCCGTCGCGGAAGGACTGGATCAGGCCCGGCAGACGTTCAATCACTCTGTCGAGCAGGTTGATGATGCGCTCGCCCGGCTGTATGGAACGGTCCAGGACCCGGTTCAGCAGGTTTTCGACCGACCAGGCCAGCTCCCCAATACTGGTGGCCCCCACGAGACGACCGCTGCCCTTGAGCGTATGAAAGGCACGGCGCACTTCACCGAGCGCCTGATGGTTCGTATGGTCAGTCTGGAAGCTTGGATAGTGTTGCTGGATGGTCTCCAGAACCTCGTCGGCCTCGTCCACGAAGATTTCAAGGATGTCGTCATCCAACAGCTCGGAGTCGCGCTCCTTGGGGGCTTCCGCTGTCGCCGCCGCGTCGCTGCTGACGCCCGCGTGTTCGGCCTCCGCTTCGGCCTCCGGTTCCGGCTCCGGCTCGGATTCCTGCCAGGTGGCCTCCTTGCCGGGGGGAAAGCCCAGGCTTTCCAGCCGTTCCTCGGCCATGGCCAGGATGGCATCGTTATCGTCGATGCCGTCCATGTGCCGTTCCAGATGGTACTCGATGCTGGTGATGGCATCCGCCAGGGTGTCAAGCTGCTCCCAGTTGGGCGCCCAGTTTCTGTCGATGAGCACTTGCTGGACGAAATGCTCGCAGGCTTCCAGGGCAGTGGCGGTGCGTTCCAGTGGAATCAGGCGCAGGCTACCGCGGATACTGTAGAGCAGTTCGGGAACACCGCTGATTTCCTCGGTGTTCCACTGAGAGGCGATGAAGTTGACTACGCCGGTCTTGACCTGCTCCAGCGCGTTGCGGGACTCACGCAGCACAGCGCTCCCGGCCTCGTTGGCCTGGAGCCCGGTAATCCGATGGTCGCTTTCGCCGGTGTCGGCCGGCTGTTGCTCCTCATCCTCCGAGAGCCCGGAAATGGTCGCTTCCACATAGAGCAGGGCACCCGCGATGTCCATCAGGGTGCCGTCATCCACGGCCTCCGGACTGGCTGCGAGCTGCTCAATGCGTTCGATCTGGTCGTTGATGACACGCTCGCTGGTCTGCTGGCGCAGCATTGCCAGTGTGTTGGCAATCTGGCGAAGCCCGGGGAGGAGCTCTGACAGGTCGGCATTGCTGCGCTCGCGGGCGCGCACGAACAGGTCCAGCCGGTCCTTGATGGAGGTGAGCTCTTCACCGAGCACGTCCACGACCGAGGCCATGGCGGCGCGTGCCGGCGCCTGGCTTTGTCCGTGATCGCCGGTATCGCCGGGCAGGGCCTCAAGCAATCCGTAGCGTTCCACCATGGTACGCACGCGCTCGCTGTTGCATTCGGCACCACGCGCAACGTAGTAGAGCAGGTTCTTGAGCGTGTCTTCCGGTACGGATTGGCTGAGGATGGTGTCACTTTCGCTGATCAGCCGTTCGAGCTCGTTGT
This sequence comes from Salicola sp. AFF1, assembly GCF_056783195.1. Taxonomy (NCBI): domain Bacteria; kingdom Pseudomonadati; phylum Pseudomonadota; class Gammaproteobacteria; order Oceanospirillales; family Halomonadaceae; genus Salicola; species Salicola sp. AFF1. Next base: position 28,452 of record NZ_JBXAYL010000019.1, on the reverse strand, counting down.
CGAGCTCGTTGATCAGGGCCAGCGTGGCCGCTCCCATGGCGTTGTGCCCGGAGTTAAGGGTGTCGATGAGCGCGCCCGCTGCCTGCCAGAGCTCACCCTGCGGGGTTTTCTGGCAGAGCTTGATCAGGCGCGTAATGACCTTGTCCAGATAATCGAGATGGGTGTCCTCGTCCACGCCCTTTTCAAGACCAGCGCGTGCGAACTGGAACATCTGTTGGAGTTTACGGACTTTATCGAGCACACCGGAGGCGGTGAGGCGTTGATTGACCTTGGCGGGTGCCTCGAAACGCGCCGGGCTCAGGTCCGGCTTGAAGAGCACGCTGGCCGAGAGGAAGCTTTCACCGCGCGCGGCCCTGAGGTCATTGAGCAGCGGCAACAGGCGCAGCGGCACATCTTCGCTACGGGACTGGAGGGTGTTGAGGTAATCCGGGAGCTGCAGAATGCTCTGCATCAGGCTGCCGATGGCGGTTTCGCTGTCCCCGGTATCCTCATTGAGCAGTGCTTCGGCCAGGGCCTCCATTTCCGCCGCGACCAGGCTGGCACCCTCAAGCTGCACCATCCGGAGTGTGCCGTGAACCTGGTGCAGGTGGTTCAGGCAGAACCGGAGTTGCGCCAGATCATCGCGGTTTTCGGCAAAGGCTTCCAGCGTCTGCTGGCTCTGTCTGAGCGTTTCCTGAATTTCTCCCCTCACCCAGTGGAGGGAGAGGGTGTCATCGTGCTGAGCCATGATCACTCCGGTTGCCATTCTGGGATTCCGATCGCTGCCAGGCGAGTACCTGCGGGGCGGCCACCGGCGTCAGCTCCGGATGCTGCCAGTCCGTCAGCTCGCCTTGCCCGAGGATCAGCAGTCCGCCCGGGGCGAGCAGATCGGCCAGCCGGTTAGCGATGCCCCGCCGCCGCCAGCGGCGGAAGTAGATGAGAACATTCTGGCAGAAAATAATATCCATGCCGTGCATGGGCGCGTGTTGTAGTTCAAGAATATTGAGCTGCGAGTAGCTGACGCGCTCCTTGAGCTCCGGGATCACGGAGACGCTGTTGTCTGCCAGGGTTTCAAAATAGTGAGACTGCCAGTACGGGTCCGTACCCGCCAGTCTGCGTGGTCCGTAAACCCCATGGCGCGCCTTGTCGAGCGCGACAAGACTGATGTCTGTGCCCGTCACGCCGTAGTAGCGCCTGCCCGGTGCGTCACTGGCGGCTTCGTGCAGAAGCATGGCCAGAGTGTACGCCTCTTCGCCGGTGGCGCAGCCAAGGCTCCAGGCCTCCAGGGTCTTCTGTCCGCCTTCGCGGTAATGGCTGCGGGCGTGCGCGGCTACCAGGTCAAAGGCATCCTGGTCGCGAAAGAAACGGGTTTCCTGAACGGTGAGTCGATCCACCAGGGTCGCCCATTCGGCAATTGCCCCAGGGCCGTACAGGATCTTCTCATAGTAGGCCTGGTAGCTGGGAAAACCGAGCTCCCGGACACGCATGCCCACGTTGGCTTCCAGAAAGGAGCGCCGTTCTGGAGACAGCGTCATGCCGGTACGCGACTCCAGCAGGTCCCGCCACTGCTCGAACTGGGCGTCATCCATGGCCATGCCCGGCGCGAAGCCGGGCGGAATCACGGTGGATGGATTGTTGCTTTCAGCATTGACCATGCTACGCCCGCACCTGACCGGTGGCTGTGATTAACGGACCGTTGGGACATCCTGGTCGCTGTCATCCCCTGCATCCGTGGGCGCGTTCGATTCCAGGGCCTGCGGCGCTTCCGCAGGCTGTGCTTCCTCGGTGGACTCCGGCAGCTTGAACCCGGCCACGGATTCACGCAGCTCGGCGGCCATCGCCGCAAGATTCCCGATGGACTCGGCGGTCTGGTTGGTACCCGAGGAGGTCTGCGAAGTGATCTCCTGGATGACGTTCATGGTGTTTGAAATGTGCGCGGCAGAGGACGACTGCTGGCGTGCCGCATTGGAGATGTTCTGGATCAGTTCCGCCAGGTTGGTGGAAACGTTCTCGATCTCTTCCAGTGCCACGCCGGCGTCCTGGGCCAGCCGTGCCCCGCGCACCACCTCGCTGGTGGTGTGTTCCATGGAGATCACGGCCTCGTTGGTGTCCGACTGGATCGTCTTGACCAGGGCTTCGATCTGCTTGGTCGCCGCCGAGGAGCGCTCGGCCAGCCGCTGGACTTCGTCCGCGACCACCGCGAAGCCGCGTCCCGCGTCCCCGGCCATGGAGGCCTGGATGGCGGCGTTGAGCGACAGGATGTTGGTCTGGTCGGCGATGTCGTTGATCAGCGACACGATGTCACCGATCTCCTGGGAGGACTCACCCAGGCGCTTGATCCGCTTGGAGGTCTCCTGGATCTGCTCGCGGATGTCGTCCATACCCTTGATGGTGTTCTGGACCACCTCGGTGCCCTTCTTGGCGAGGGATACAGAGCGTTCTGCTACTGACGAGGACTCGGAGGCGTTGGAGGAGACCTGGTCGATGGAGACCGCCATTTCGTTCACGGCTGCCGAGGCGCCAGCAATCTCCTGAGCCTGGTGTTCCGAAGCCTCGGCCAGCTGTTTGGCCGTGGCCTGGGTCTGTTCGGCGGAAGAGGCCACGTTCACGGCCGTGTCGCGGATGGACTGCACCAGGGTACGCATCTGGTCGATGGCGTAGTTGATGGAGTCGGCGATGGCGCCCGTGAAGTCCTCGGTAACCGTCGCCTCCGTGGTCAGGTCACCGTCGGCAAGGTCGGCCAGTTCGTCGAGAAGCCGCAGGATCGCATTCTGGTTCTGCTCGTTCTGTTCCTGGGTCTCACGCAGCCGGCGCTGGGAGGCCTGGTAGAGGGCAACACCGATCGCGATGATGTTGGCCAGGATGGCGACCAGCAGCGCATAGGCCCAGATGGGCGTCACGATGTGGTCACGGTTCTGGACCAGCGAGACCAGCTCCGAGGTTTCGCTCAGAAGCTCGGGGCTCTGGGTGAAAATGGCGTTGGCGGATTCGCGTGCCTGGAACAGATCCGGTGAAAACTGGAGGATGCGGTCGACGTTTTTGTCCACCACGTTGAAGAGCTCTTCATCAACGTATTCGAGGATGAACTGGGCGTCTGGATCTTCCAGGGCGCTTACGTTCATGGATTCGTCGCCATTGAGCTGGGCGTTGAGAACCCGCCCGAAGCGTTGGGCGTCCTCGCCAAACTGGTTGGCCGCAACCACAGCGTCCTCGTCACCACTGAGGACGTTGTTGACGCTCCGGGCGATGCGTTCGGCCAGCAGGGACTGGCGCTGCGCCAGGGAGATCTGTTCAGGGTTTGCTTCGGTGTTGATGAGGATGTCCACCACGTCCTCATATTCCACCTGGAGATCGGGGATGATGTTGTTGAGTTCGTTGGCCAGCTTGTGCAGTTCAAGCACGCCGCTGCGGGTGGCGAGGATCTCGTCCGCGCTGGTGCGGACATCGCTCCACAACGATTGGACTTCGGTTTCTTCGGTGAGCTTGAGCGGGGGCAGCCCCGTTTCCGGCCGCCCGTTGCGGAGGTAGCCCCAGAGTTCACTGAATCGGTCACGGGAGCTCTGGAGCTGGTCGAAGGCCGCCTCGGTGCCGCCAGCCGCCTCGGTGGCGTTCTTGGCGATCTCCTGGGAAAGCACCCGGAGGTCACCGGCGTAGTCGATGTACTGGGCGTCATGGCTGCTGTTGCGGTTGATCAGGAACAGCACCACCACCAGCGCAATGGTCAGCACCCCGAGCAGACCGATCAGCCCTACAATGGGCCGGTTGGCGCTCTGCGCTGAAATGAATTTTCCGGCACGGTTCTGCATTTTCGGCTCCTGGCCTATCACTCTGATGTTGTTTTGATCGACAAATCCGGTGGTTAACCGCGCGCACTACCAGTGCGCGACATCCAGAAACTGTTCATCTTCGGCCAGCGCCAGCGTGGAAAAAACGTTCCACACCTCATCATTGCGCTGGTAAGCGCCCCTCAGAAACGGTTTGACCGCCCTGCTGGGTTCTTCCGCCTCCGGTGTATGACTGTCGACGCTGAAATACTGCATGCCCAGCACGTCATCCACCACCAGCCCACTGAACAGTTTCCCCTGCTCAATCACCAGCACACGGCGTTCACGCAGAGCACCGGCAGGCCTGGGAAGGCCGAAGAACAGGGCAAGGTCGATGATCGGAAGCAGGCGGCCGCGGACATTGGCGATCCCGAGCATGAACGCCCGCACACCTGGCACAGGTGTGAAGCGTGGTACGTCGAGGATCTCGGCCACCTCACCCATGGGCGCCACATACCGCTGCCCTGCCAGGGTGAACCCGATGCCACTGAACAGCTCGACCGCTTCCTCCTGCTTGGGCAGCCCGGCAGCTTTTTCATGACTGCGCTGGGCAATGCTTGTCAGGGCGCTGAACGGGTCGGTTTCAGCTGAAATGGCCTGCGCGGACATCCGGTACTCCCGTTCAGCTTAGCAGGTCGTCGATGGTCTTGAGCAGCTCGTCCTCGGGCACCGGCTTGACCAGGTAACCACGTGCGCCCTGGCGCGTACCCCAGACACGGTCGGTTTCCTGGTCCTTGGTGGTCACAATAACCACGGGAATATGCTGGGTTTCCGAGCTGCGGGTCAGTTGCCGGGTTGCCTGGAAGCCGTTCAGCCCGGGCATGACCACGTCCATGAGCACCAGGTCCGGCTGTTCCGAACGGGCAATGGCAACGCCATCGGAGCCATTGTCGGCGCTCAGCACTTCGTGGCCGTTCTTGGTTAGCAGTCCGGAAATCTTTTTCACCTCCGTGGGTGAGTCGTCAACAATCAGGATGCGAGCCATGGGTTCCTCTGCTATGGGTCGTTCAAATGATGGGTCATGCCGAAGCGGTCATTCCTGGCGCGTGGGCATGTGGTCGCGGATGGTGCCGAGCAGTTCATCCTTACTGAATGGCTTCGTGAGGTACTGGTCCGATCCCACGATGCGGCCCTTGGCTTTGTCGAAGAGGCCGTCCTTGCTCGACAGCATGATTACGGGTGTTTGCTTGAATGCATCGTTGTTCTTGATCAGGGCGCAGGTTTGATAGCCATCAAGACGCGGCATCATGATGTCCACAAAGATGATGTCTGGTTGCGAGTCCGCGATCTTGGCGAGTGCGTCGAACCCATCTGTGGCCGTGATGACTTCACAGCCCACCTTCTTGAGAAGGGTTTCCGCGGTGCGACGGATGGTCTTGCTGTCGTCGATCACCATGACTTTGAGGTTTTCGAAGTTATCGTCCATTGTCCAACAGCCCTGCGCTAAATAGAGAGATCATTGTGCTTGCGGCGGCCCGGATGGCTTTCCGTGCCTTGCTTCGGCCTCAGTATGAGGCGCCGTTTTAACACAGATCCCATGCGTGTTCTATATGGCCCCACTTTTATAACGGATGCCGGGCCTGGCCTCCAGCGACGTTGTGTCACTGATTGTGATGGAAATCACTTACCCGGCGTTCAACAGTTGGCCCGGTGGCCAGCTTGCACAACCACTGCCCTTTTTCCAGCATAGCAGGTATTCTCTGGCGCGCATGCCGGTACATTGCCGGCCCGTTAATCACCTCCGGGAGGCCCCTGATGAGTGTGACCCTTAGTGTGGTCATGGATCCGATCGAGCGGATCAGTTTTCACAAGGATACCACGTTGGCCCTGCTGTTGGCTGCCAGGCGCCGTGGCTGGCTGTTGCGTTACATGGAGCTCGACGATCTTTATGTGCGCGACGGCCAGGCGCGTGCCCGTACCCGGGATCTGGAAGTGTATGATGATCCGCAGGGCTGGTATCAGTTCGGCGAGAGCCGGGATCAGGACCTTGGTGAACTGGACGTGATCCTGATGCGCAAGGACCCGCCGGTGGATGATGCCTTCACCATGGCCACTTGGATCCTGGAAATGGCACAAGGCCAGGGGGCGCTGGTGCTCAATCCCCCGAACACTCTGCGCGACTGCAACGAGAAGCTCTTCGCCACCCGCTTTCCCCAGTGCATCCCGCCATTAATGGTGAGCCGGGATCCCCGCAAGCTGCGTGAATTCCACCGCGAGCACGGCGACGTCATCATCAAGCCCATGGACGGCATGGGCGGCAAGTCCATCTTCCGGGTTCGCCCGGACGACGAGAACCTGAGTGTCATCCTCGAGACCCTGACGGCGGACGGGACCCGCAGTGCCATGATTCAGCGTTATCTGCCCGAGATCCAGGACGGTGACAAGCGCATTCTCATGATTGACGGCGAGCCGTTGCCGTACTCGCTGGCGCGCATCCCTGAAGCGGGTGAAAGCCGTGGCAATCTGGCGGCCGGCGGGCGCGGTGAGGGCCGTGAGCTGACCGACCGGGACCGCTGGATCTGTGAGCAGGTGGGGCCGGCACTGAAGGCCCGTGGGCTGCTGTTCGTGGGGCTTGATGTGATTGGTGATTACCTGACCGAGGTGAACGTAACCAGTCCCACCTGTGTGCGGGAGCTTGATCGCGCCTTTGACGATGACATTGGTGGCCGGCTGATGGCGGCTATCGCCCATCGTCTGGACAACCAGGTCGGAGGCTGAGCGCTGTCGTGGCGGAGGTAACGCATGCGGACCGCCTGGGGTTGACCCTCTTTGCCGCCCTGGTGGTTCACGGTGTACTGATTCTGGGAGTGGGGTTCGCACCAGAAGACCCCCAAACCACCGACCATAGCATGGACGTAACGCTGGCAACCCGGCCCACATCAGAGGCGCCGGAGGAGGCGGACTTCCTGGCCGAGGCTTCCCAGAAAGGCAGTGGCGAGGCACAAGCCAAGCAGGAGCTCACCAGCCGCGAGTCGGCCCCGTTTTCGGACTCACAGCCACGCCCTGCCACACCGCCCCAGCCCGAGCCCCGGCCTGACAGCGGCGGTGTCGCCGAGCGGGTTACCACCGAGAGCCCATCGTCCCGTCAAACGCCGGACGAAAGTGAGGAGGATGATCAGGCCCCAAAACGTGATCATCCGGACGAGAGCCTTCAGCAGCGCCGCCAGCGGATGGCCAGCCTGGAGGCGCGCCTGAGCAAGCAACAGAACGAATACGCGCAGCGTCCACGCATCGAACACGTTACCTCTGTGTCGACGAAAACGGATGCCGTTGCCGGCTATGTACGCAACTGGCAGCAGACCATTGAGCGCACAGGCAATCTCAACTACCCCCGGGAGGCGCGCCGGCGGGGAATTCATGGGCGGGTCCGGATGCTGGTGGCCATCAACAGTGATGGCAGCCTTCGCGAGATGGAAGTACTGCAATCCTCCGGCCACGCAGTGCTAGATGACGCGGCGCAGCGAATCGTCCGCCAAGCAACGCCCTTCGAAGCCTTCGACCGGCGCATGGCCGAGGAGCAGGACGTGCTTGAGATCATCCGAACCTGGTCCTTTGAATCAGGCGGGCTGAGCGCAAGCGTTCCGGATAAGGGTTAACCCTATTGTGTGCTGGCCCCAGGCAAGGAATACTGCGATCATGAGCACACAGTCGGAATTCCTGACCAATCACTTCCTGATCGCGACCCCCTGGCTTGAGGATCCGCGCTTCGGGGGATCACTGACCTATATCTGTGAGCACAGTGACGAGGGCGCCATGGGGTTAACGGTGAACCACCCCATGGACCTGGATCTGGGCGACCTGCTCTCGCAGCTGTCGCTTGAGGGGGACCCGCCGAGCGCGCCCGTTTACCAGGGGGGACCGGTCCAGCCCGAACGCGGTTTTGTCCTGCACCGGCCGGTCGGCCAGTGGCAGAGTTCGCTGGCACTGACGGAGACGCTGGCGCTGTCCACATCAAGGGACATTCTGGGCGCCATCGCGGCTGGCGAGGGGCCCATGGATTTTCTGATGGTGCTGGGTTACGCCGGCTGGGCACCGGGCCAGCTGGAGGAAGAGCTTGCCGGCGATGCCTGGCTGACCTGCCCGGCGGACGAAAGCATTCTGTTCGAGCGTGAGCCAGCCCAGCGTCTCAACGCGGCACTGGAGAAGCTGGGCGTGAGCCCGGGCCACCTGAGCGGGGGCGTGGGCCATGCCTGAGAGTCGCAGCCTGATGGCTTTCGACTTTGGCGAGAAATGGATTGGCGTGGCGGTGGGCCAGCAGATGCTGGGCTCTGGCTCCGGGGTGGCACGGCTTAAGGCCCGGGACGGGATCCCGGACTGGAACCAGGTGGGCGGGTTGGTCGAGACCTGGCAGCCGGAGCTGTTCCTGGTGGGGCTGCCGCTTAACATGGATGGGACGGAAACCTGGCTGTGCCATCTTGCCCGCAAGTTCGCACGACGGCTTGAAGGACGCTATCATCGCCCCGCAACCATGGTGGATGAACGCCTGACCACCCATGAGGCCAAGCAGGAATCGCTGGCACAGGGCCGGGTTCCGGATCACGCGGATGAGGGCGTGGACCGGCGCGCGGCGGAGCTGATCCTCGAGACCTGGTGCGCCTCCGCCAGTAACTGACGACAGGAGCCGCTGTGCAGGACATTGAACAGCTTCTGGATCGGATGACCGAGGACCTGCGCAACCATATCCACGCGCGGGGCCTGGGCCGAGTGCTCCCGGTAGGCATCCGCACCGGTGGTGTCTGGATTGCTCAAGCGCTGCGGCACCGCCTCGGCATCGAGGCCGATTGCGGCGAGCTTGATATTACCTTCTACCGGGATGACTTCAGCCGTGTCGGGCTCAACCCCCGCGTCAGTCCCTCACGGCTGCCGTTCGAGACCGGCGGGCAGCACCTGCTGCTGGTGGACGATGTCATCATGAGCGGGCGCACCATCCGTGCCGCCATGAACGAGCTTTTCGACTATGGCCGGCCTGAGTCCATTACCCTGGCAACGCTGGTCGATCTGGGTCGCCGGGAGCTGCCCATTCAGCCGGATGTCATCGGCATCCGCCAGGATCTGGGGGCACGTCAGCGCATCAAGCTTCAGGGCCCGGAGCCGCTGGAACTCACGGTAGAGGAGGTGCCCGATGCCTGACAGCAGCCGCCGCCTGCAGCTGACCGCTGACGGGGAGCTGCGCCACTTCCTCGCCATTGAAGGGCTGGACGAGCCCCTGCTCACCCGGATCCTGGATACCGCCGATTCCTTCATCGAGGTGGGTGAGCGCACCATCAAGAAGGTGCCGTTGCTCCGGGGGCGCACCCTGGTCAATCTCTTTTTCGAGCCCAGCACCCGTACCCGCAGTACCTTTGAGCTTGCCGCCAAGCGTCTGTCGGCGGACGTGCTCAATCTGGACATTGGCACCTCGGCCACCTCCAAGGGCGAATCCCTCTCGGACACACTGCTCAACCTGCGCGCCATGGCCAGCGACATGTTCGTGATGCGCCACTCCCAGAGTGGGGCGCCGCACTTCGTGGCCCAGTCCGTAACGCCGGACGTGGCCATCATCAACGCCGGTGACGGGCGCCACGAACATCCGACCCAAGCCATGCTGGATATGCTGACCATCCGCCAGCACCTGACAACCTTCAGCGGCCTGCGCGTGGCGATTGTGGGTGACATCCAGCACTCGCGCGTGGCTCGCTCACAGATCCGGGCACTGAACACTCTGGGTGTGGACGAGGTGCGGTTGATCGCGCCGGATACGCTGCTGCCCCACGAGCCCGAGGCCCTGGGCGCGCGGGTGTTCCATCGTATGGAAGAAGGGCTGCGCAACGTGGACGTCATCATCATGCTGCGGCTCCAGAATGAGCGCATGGAAGGGGCATTGCTGCCGAGCGAGAGCGAGTTTTACCGCATGTACGGCCTCAGCCGGGAGAAGCTTGCCTACGCCAACCCGGGGGCGCTGGTCATGCACCCCGGGCCCATCAACCGGGGCGTGGAGATCGAGTCCGCCGTGGCCGATGGGCCACAGTCCGTGATTCTTGGACAGGTGACCAATGGCATCGCCGTGCGCATGGCGGTCATGTCCATGGCCATGGGCGGCCAGCTCAACGAGCGTCAGTCGGCAACCGGAGAGGGGGAGGCGTCATCGTGAAGTGGCGTGTCGACAACATTCATCCCGTGATTGACGGTGAACCGGCGTCCATGCCGACTTCCGTGCTGGTGGCCGACGGTCGCATTGCCGGGGTGGGGAGTGAGCTCTCCGGGGAACGGGCGGAACGCGTGGTGGATGGTACCGGCCAGTGGCTGTTGCCTGGGCTGATCGACCTCAACTGCCTGCTCCCGGAACCGGGCAGCGACCGCACTGGCAGTATTGAAAGCGAAACCCGTGCCGCCGCCCGGGGTGGCTTTACCACCGTCTGCACCACACCGGACACCTCACCGGTGAACGACTCCGGTGCCGTCACCCATCTTGTACTGGATGTGGCTCAACGCCAGGGTCACACTCGGGTTCTGCCCGTAGGGGCGCTGACCCGGGGACTGGCAGGCGAGCGCCTGAGCGATATGGCTGGGCTGACCCGGGCTGGTTGCGTGGCCCTGGGCAACGGCGGTTACACCGCCGCCAGCGCCCGGGTGCTGCGCCGCTGTATGGCTTATGCCCATACCTTCGGAATCCGCCTGTTCCTGCAGCCGGAAAACGCCTCCCTGGCTTCCGAGGGCTGCGCCCATGATGGGCTCGTGGCCGCCCGGCTCGGACTCCCCGGCATTCCGGAAGTGGCGGAAACCACGGCGGTGAGTGAGTTGCTGATGCTGGCGGAGGAAACCGGAGCCAGCCTGCACATCGGGCCGTTGAGCTGTGCGCGTTCCGTGGCGTTGGTGCGGGCCGCCAAGGAGGCTGGGCACAGCGTGACCGCCGAGGTGGGCATCACGCATCTGGTGGCCACGGAAGACGCCATCGAAGGCTACAATGGCACCTTTCACTGTCGGCCGCCGTTGCGCAGCGAAGCGGACCGGCGCGCACTGCTCGAGGGTGTGGAAAGCGGCGTGATTGATGCCATTGTCAGCCAGCACCGGCCCTCGGACGAAGCGGCCAAGCTTGCCCCCTTCCCGGAGACCGAGCCCGGCCTCTCCACAGTGGAGTCCACGCTGTCGCTGGGGATGGAGCGGGTGGCCGCCGGGGAGCTTTCACAACGGGCCCTGCTGCGGGCATTGACCACGGGGCCGGCGCAAGTGCTGGGCCTGGATACGCCCACCATCGCCGAGAATGCCGTGGCGGACCTGACGCTGGTGGACCCGCGACGGACCTGGGCGCCTGCGGCCCGGACCCTGTTCTCCGCTGGCCCGCATCTACCGGTTATGGATCGTGCACTGCCGGGGCGGGTGACGTTGACCGCCGTGGATGGCCGTATCCGTCACGAAGATGAGGGTGACGACGCATGAGCTGGATCGCGCTGGTTCTGCTTGCCGTCATGACTGGCCTGCTGTGGCGGATTGCCCGTCATGCCGGGGATGTACTGGATCGTCAGGCCGCCATCCAGACAGAGCTGACGGCGATCGAGCGGCGCCTGGCCCGCCTTGAGGCGGGGAAGGACAACAACCCCGGCTGAGCCACTGGGAGTGTGGCTACTTAATGGCCTCGCGCAGGGGCTTGCCCGGCTTAAATCCCACTGACTTGCTCGCCGGAATCTGGATCGCTGCGCCGGTCTGCGGGTTGCGGCCGGTACGCGCACTGCGTTCACGCACGCTGAAACTGCCAAAGCCCGGCAGGCTCACGCCCTCGTCCTTGGCCAGCGCGGCGCTGACTTGATCCGTAAAGGCATTCAACACGTCCTGAGCCTTGCTCTTCGACAGGCCCGTTTCTTCAGCAATGGCAGCAGCCAGTTCCGGCTTACGCATGATGGGGTCTCCTTTGTCTTTTCGATGATCACGATAACACCGTTCAGATATAGCCCACCAGAGACAGCCGTCAACCCTGACCGGTCGGTAACCTGAGCGCGCCATGGGCTTCTCATTCCAGTCTTTGTGGTACTGATCTCACAACAGGACCCGAGGGTTGCGCATAATGCCGGACTGGATTTGACCGGCGATGACGCTGCATCAGGGAGTCGCCGCACGCACGGAAGAGCAACCCACAGGAAAGGCTGAGGCCAACCATGAGAGTAATCCTTCAACCCCGGCTCTGGGCGCGGGTAACGGTGCTGCTGGCACTGCTTGCGATGCTCGGCGGCTGCTCCATGATCCGCCACCAGATGTACGCCACCAGTGGCAGCGTGATGCAGGGACTCTCCAAGGAACACACCACGCCCTATGTGCTGAAGCAGTCCGATGTGGGCATGTCCTGTGCCATGGGCGAGGCGACCACACCATTGATGATGTCGTTCGGGCGGGTAACGGATGAACCCAACCAGCTTGGCATCATGATGCACCTATCCGCCGCCGGCTGCTCTGAAACACGGGCCCGCGAACGGGACCTGGCGTATGAGCGACTGATGCGCGACCGCGACCCCGATGCGGCTCAGGATGCCCGCTACGCCGCTCGCCGCCACTACCGGCAAGCCGCTCTTCGCTTCCACAAGGCCTGGAAGAACATGAACAGCCATTACGGTGACGTGGGGAACGGGGAATGTCCCACCGAACGACTTGAAACCGAGACGGATCAGTTCATGTTCCTGGCCGGACTGCTCTCTGGCTTGCAGGCGATGAATACCCAGGTGCGTGCCGGTGAACAGCTGGGCATCCCCAACAACATTGGTTCGCGGGTGGCCCGCGCCACCCGATGCCTGGACGACGACCGCTGGTGGGGGGCGCCACGCGCCATGAGGGCCACTGTCTGGGCCATGGTTCCGTCTGCGGCGCCCGAGGGTGCCAAGCCGTTCAAGCAGCTGGAAAAGGCCAGCCGCAAGGGCGAAGAAGCTGGTGTGCGACTGGCCCATGTTTTTTACGCCGTCGCTGCCCAGAACGCGGGTGACGAGGCGAGATTGCGGGAGGTGATCCGCCGCCACGCCAAGGCGATTGAGGCCAAGCCCGCCGCCGAAGATTGGGTCATGATCGATGCGACGGCAACGCGTCATATCCAGGCGATTTCCGACCGGCTCTGGACGAGGGCCCAGGGCCACCGCACCCCGACCGGGCGGCTGGGTGAATTCTGGGATGATCCGGAACCGGAATCCGAGCGCATTGACCTGAATGAACTGATGTAACGGGCGCAACCAGGAGGCATGGTCATGAAAACCCTGAAACGCACACTGATGGGCGCTCTGGCGGCGCTGACGCTTGCCACCGCCACGAGCGTCGCAGCCAAGGAGGACCTGCTTGAGCGCAGCCTTTGCGTATTCGACCCAGTGGGGGCCAATGGTCCGCTGTTTGAGCTGATGCAATCCGCCAGGCCGATGGCGCTCAAAAAGGGCGTGGACCTGGACCTGCGGGCCTACACCAGCGAGAAAATCGCCGCCGAGGAATTCCGCAATGGCCAGTGCGACTCGGTTCTTCTGACCGGCACCATGGCCCGTGATTTTAACCGTTTCACCGGATCGCTGGAGGCCATGGGCGCGATACCGGGGGAAGAGGAAATGCGGATGCTGCTGCAGGTATTGAGCCAGTCCAATGCCCGCAAGTATCTGAAGACCAAAAAGTATGAAGTTGTGGGCGTGCTCCCGGCGGGTGCCGTCTACCTGTTCCTTGATGACCGCTCGATCGACACGGTGGAAGAGCTCCAGGGCAAGCGCATTGCCACCCTGGGGCATGACAAGGCGTCGGTTACCATGGTCCGCCATGTGGGCGCTTCCGTGGTCGGCTCCAGCACCTCCAACTTCTCCGGACGCTTCAACAATGGCAGCGTTGATGCCGCCTATGCGCCGGCCGTGGCCTATGAGCCGCTGGAGCTCTACAAGGGCCTGGGCGACAACGGCGCCATCCTCGACTACACCCTGGCGCAGATGAACTTCCAGGTCCTTGTGCGCCGGGACCGGTTTCCCGAGCGATTCGTGAAGCAGGCGCGGGAGTACGCCTTCAACCGTATTGATCAGGCCTACGGCATCATTGAGGACGCCGAATCCAAGGTGAAGGAAAAGTACTGGATGCGGCCCACCAAGCAACAGCGCCATGAATACAATGCCATGCTCGCCGAGGTCCGGCGGCAGCTGCGCGAGGAAGGCGAATTCGACGAGACCGCCCTGAAGCTGATGCGTGGCATCCGCTGCCGGGTGAACCCCTCCAGGGCGGAATGCGCCCGCTCTGAGGGCTGAAGCCACCAACTGACCGGGTCTGCTGTATGGGACTGCCACGCCGTACCGGCATCGAATGGTTCTCGTCGTTGCCGGCCTGCCTGATCCTGTTGTTGTTCGTGTTCCTGGCCACGAGCACGGACCTGCACAACAAGGCGCTTCAGCTGGGGGAACATTTCTGGTCCGGCTACTACCAGCTCCGGGAGGACCCGGAGCCGCCGGACTGTCGTTTCCTGGTGGACATCGAGTCCGAGGTGGACCGGGTTGCCGAGCGCCGGATGGACGAGGAGATTGCCGGACTGCTCGGGGAGTCCGAGGTGGATCGCGAGGCCATCCGGCGCTCGGTGAAGGCGTCACAGCGAGCCTGTGAGGCCGATCACCTCCAGTACCACGTCATGAAGGAGCGCATCACCACGCCGGTGCGGCTCTATCGAGGCTTTGAGCAGGGCCTGGCGGCCATTACGGAGGCGGGCCTCAACTGGCAGCGTCCGCTGCTGATCCTGCTGCTGGCCATCTGCGCGGCCACGGCCACGCTGGGCCGGCACCAGATCGCCATCCGGGGCATTGAGACCCGCATGGATTACCGGGTCTCCTACAGTGCCCAGGCTATTGCCAACCTCATGCTGTTGGGATCCAGCTGGATCTACCGTAACCATGTGCATCAATCCATGGAAGCGGTGCCACCGGCGCGGGATACGCTCAATGTGCTCTGGGTGGTGTGCTTTGCGGTGCTGGGGGTGGCCAGCGTCTATCGCCTGTTGCGAGAGCCGGACAACCTGGAGTCGGGCGGCGGTATTGTGCAGTCGCTGACCACCATCCCCCTGTATGCCGTGATGTGCTTCATCTCTGGAGCCTACTTCCTCAGCTTCGGCTATATGCAGGGCATTGGCGTTTACCTGGGGGCGCTGATGGAGCACGCGGAGATCTTCGTGAACGTGGCGCTCTACATCTGGGCGGGGATGATGCTCAAGCAGACCCGGGTAGCCTCATTGGTGTTTGATGTCTTCCGCCCCCTGCGCATGCCCCCCGAATTGCTGGCTACCGTGGCCGTGGTGGTCGCTGCCATTCCCACCGCCTACACAGGGGCCTCTGGCATTTTCGTGATCGCCGCCGGGGCCGTCATCTACCACGAGCTGCGCGCTGCCGGAGCGCGTCGCCAGCTGGCGCTGGCGGCTACCGCCATGTCCGGTTCCATGGGGGTAGTATTGCGCCCCTGCCTGCTGGTGGTGGTCATCGCCATGCTCAACCGCGAGGTCACCACCGACCAGCTCTTCAGCTGGGGCGCCATGGTTTTCGCGCTCTCTGCGATTCTGTTCTTCCTGGTCACAATGCTGTTCAATCGCCAGAGCGAGCTGAAACTGGCGCCATTGAACGAGGCGATCCCCGAGATGCTCCAGGCACTGCGGCCCCTGATTCCCTATGCGCTGGTGGTTGCCGCGGTTGTGGTGGCCTACCGCTGGGGTCTGAGCGTGACCCTGGACGAGTTTTCGGCGCCGCGCATCCTGCCGGTGATGCTGATCAGTATACTGGTATTTGAGGCCATCCGTTTCCGGGGCCGGGAACTGCCCCAGACCGCTGGCGGTCAGGCCCACCGCGCGCTTGAGCCCAGCCTGCGCCAGGCCACCACGGATACCACCGCAGAGATCGGGGCCCTGCTGCTGCTGTTTGGGCTCTCCATCAGTCTGGGCGGCGTTATCGAGCGCGCCGAGCTCATGGCATTGTTCCCGGCCAGCGTGGCCAGCCCCTGGGCCGCCATGGGCCTGATGGTGCTGCTTCTGGTGGGTCTGGGCATGATCATGGATGCCTTCGGGGCCGTTATACTGGTGAGTGCCACCGTGGCCACTTTCGCCTACCAGAGCGGGATCCATCCCGTTCACTTCTGGATGGTGACCCTGGTGGCCTTTGAGCTGGGCTACCTCACGCCACCGGTGTCACTCAACCACCTCCTGACCCGCCAGGTGGTTGGCGATAACGAGGTGCGCCTGGCGCAGACGGAGGCCAGTGGCGGCAGTTTCTACCAGCGCTATGAACGGATCCTGATGCCGATGGTGGTGATGGGCGCGGCCCTGGTGCTGGTGGCGTTTGTGCCCCTGCTGGTGTACGCGCTCTGAGGCGCCGCCCAAAACGCGGAAAGGCCCCGGCGTGATGGCACGACCGGGGCCTTTCTGTTTCGACCGGCGGCGCCCCGGAGGGCGCCTGGGCTGGTTTACTGGCGCAGCTTGGGACCAGCGTTGACGATCGAATCCGGTACGTCGAACTTGTTGAAGTTCTCCACGAACTGGGCAATCAGCTCCTGGGCCTTGGCATCGTACTCGGCCGGATCGTCCCAGGTGTTACGGGGGTTGAGCAGTTTGGTCTCAACACCCGGCACCGAGGTCGGCACGTCCAGGTTCAGGTCGTCCAGGTGCTGTGTTTCAACATTGTCCAGCTCACCGTCCTGGATTCCGTTGATGATGGCCCGAGTGGTGGGAATGGAGAAGCGCTTGCCCACACCGTAGGGACCGCCGGTCCAGCCGGTGTTCACCAGGAACACCTTGCTGTTGAACGCATCCATCCGCTTCATCAGCAGCTCAGCGTAGACGCCGGCGGGGCGCGGGAAGAAGGGCGCGCCGAAGCAGGTGGAGAAGGTGGACTTGAGCCCCTCATCCGATCCCATCTCCGTGGAGCCTACCAGGGCCGTGTAGCCACTGAGGAAGTGGTAGGCCGCGGACTCACGCGACAGGATGGACACCGGCGGCAGAACGCCGGTCATGTCGCAGGTCAGGAAGATGATGTGCTTGGGTTCGCCAGCACGGTTCTCCACCACCCGCTTCTCCACATGCTCCAGCGGGTAGGCGCAACGCCCGTTCTCGGTCAGCGAGGTGTCCGTGTAGTCCGGCTCGCGCGTTGCTTCGTCGACCACCACGTTCTCGACCAGGGCGCCGAACTTGATCGCGTCCCAGATGATGGGCTCGTTCTTGCGCGTCAGGTCGATGGTCTTGGCGTAGCAGCCACCTTCAAGGTTGAAGACGGTATCCTCGCCCCAGCCATGTTCGTCGTCCCCGATCAGGTAACGGCTCTGGTCCGCGGAGAGGGTGGTTTTGCCCGTGCCGGAGAGGCCAAAGAACAGGCACACATCGCCGTTGTCGCCCACGTTGGCGGAGCAGTGCATGGGCAGCACGTCGTAGTCCGGCAGCAGGAAGTTCTGCACCGAGAACATCGCCTTCTTCATCTCGCCGGCGTAGTGCATGCCCGCGATCAGCACGCGCTTGCGCGCGAAGTTGATGATCACGGTGGCGTTGCTGTTGGTGCCGTCACGCTCGGGCACGCACTCGAAATTGGCCGCGTTCAGGATCTCCCATTCCGGGTTATCAATGGGGTTGTACTGATCCGGGCGGATGAACAGGTTGAGCCCGAACAGGTTCTGCCAGGCGGTTTCGGTGGTCATTTTTACCGGCAGATAGTAGTTCGGGTCCGACCCCACGTGCACATGGGAGGTGAAATGCTCGTGCTCCCCCATGTAGGCCTGGACGCGCTCCCAGAGTGCATCGAACTTGTCCGCGTCGAAGGGACGGTTGATGCTGCCCCAGTCGATCTGGTTGACGGTGCTGGGCTCCTCCACAATGAAGCGGTCAACGGGGGAGCGGCCAGTGCGCTCGCCGGTTGTAACCACCAGTGAGCCATTGGAGGCGAGCTTGCCCTCATTCCTTTCCAGCGCCAGCTCAATAAGCCGGGCCGGGCACAGATCCGTGTAGGTTTTACTCACGATGACCTCACTTTCAGATGTTTCAAAATCGGTTGCGGCGCACGGGCTGCCAGGGTGAAGGGCAGCGCAGCGGCCCTGGGGTGCGGGTGGATGTTCGGGGCGCACCCCTCAAAAGCGGTAGCCCCCCGCCATGCCTGCGGCGTGACGGGGCGCGGGAAAGAATTCCTGTCGTCTACAGGAGCGGCAGTATGCCAGAACGTTTCGGTAATTACGACCATCGGGGGCCTTTAAAGAGCGCCCTGATAAGCCTGGAAGCCTATGTGCCGGGGATTTTGTGGAGCCGTTCAAATCCATAGGAAGCTTTCCAGTAGGCCGGGAACCGGTGAAAAGGGCGCTACCGGAATTGGGTGTGCGAAAAGTCCTTGGGCCTTCCGCTCGTTCGGTTGAAACGCTACCTTGAGCCGTCATGATGAAGACAGCACCAGCCGGTGACGAGCCAGGGAGACGACAATGGACCACGTAATTCAGCAACTGGACATGGAAGACGGTCGGGCGCTTGAGGCCGTCTACGACCTCTTCGGGATCCTGCGACCGCATCTCAGCAAGCATCAGTTCATGGAGCAGGTGCCCATCCAGGCGGCCGAGGGCTATCGCATTGCCTGCATCGAGCAGGACGGCGCAATGATTGCGGCCGCGGGTTACCGGGTGGCGACCTACCTCGCATGGGGCCGGGTGCTGTACATCGATGATCTGGTGGCCCACCCGGAGAGGACGCGCAATGGCGCTGGCGGTGCGCTCCTGGACTGGTTGCTTGAAGAAGGCCGGCGGCTGGGGTGCGCGGCAGCCCACCTGGATACGGGGTACCAGCGCCATGACGCCCATCGGCTCTACCTGAAGAAGGGCTTTGTCCTGAGTTCCCATCACATGAGCCTCAGCCTGTGTTGAGGTTGGTCACCCAGGTGGCAGCTGGTTAAGTCCATCGGCATGCCCCAGCTGCGGTTCGTGGGTGTCCGGGTGTGCTTTTGAGGTCTGTAACTCCGCGATTGCAGGAAGGGGAGTATCAGCGCGCAAGCCAGGCCTGCACCTGCCGCGCTGGCGATGCGAGAGATCCAATAACTGAGTGCTGTTTGGGTAGCCCTACGAGGTGTGCTACAAAAAGAACAGGTTCTTTTTGTGGAACAGTTTAGTATGGAATACCTCGAGACCCTGGCTTGCAATCTCAAGCAGGCACGGCTTTTTCAGGGGTTGACGCTATCGGCACTGGCACAGCGCAGTGGTATCGCCAAGTCCACGCTTTCGCGCCTTGAAACCGGTGAAGGCAACCCGACTATCGACACCCTGTGGGCGCTCGCGGACGCCCTGAAGGTGCCTTTTGGCGACCTGGTGGTGGGTGGCGAAGGGAGTCTGACCGAGTCGCCGTCACCGGGTGAGCATGGGGCTTCTGTTCGGCTCATGGAACGAAGCGTCGGTGAAATCCTGATTGAAACCTACCGAATGGAACTTCCGGCAGGCCATGTCCGCCACTCAGCAGGGCATGCAAAAGGGGTGCGCGAACGGGTGGTCATGCTGTCGGGCTCGATGCTGGCGGGAAGCACGGACGCTCCTGAGAGGCTGGCGGCGGGCGAATCCTGCGAGTACGCCGCTGATGGGGAGCACCTGTACGGGGCGCTGGATTCAGCGGCGGTGGCGATGGTGTTCATTGAATACCCCGCACAGACCACGTCTCAGCAATTGGCGGACCAGGTCATCCATTGGCCGGAGTCCTCCGACCAGTGGCAGAGCTTTCGGAGCCTGCTTCAGCGTATGGCTGCGGAAACGGCTGCCGGTCTGCAGGGGACGCTGCTCGGGCTGCGGAGCGCGCCTTTGGACGCCAGCGAGGTGCGGGAGGCAATCACCGCAGACACGGGGGGGGATCCGGACGGGAACCGGACCATTATGACGGTCACTGGACGGGATGCCGGTGGGGCTTTCTGGGCGGTTTTTCCGCGCGCAGCGACCTCCGCGTTTGCCGCGAATGAAAGCCCTGGGCCCTCCGCCGGCCTCCTGAGTGAGGCATGGTGGCTGGCGGGGCTGGCTGAAACACCCGCTCTCCCGGATTCCGCAGTGATAAGCGGCCTTCAACAGCAGCGGGAGAGCCTGACCCTGGAATGCTTGCTCAGTGACATCGCGCTCCAGCATGGGGTTGTCCGGATGCCTGGCACTTCCGGCCCGGTATCGCCCGGGCAGAGTCTTGTCTCCAGGGAGATGGCGGGTGCTTCAGGCCGGCCCCATGCGGATCGGTACGCGGCCTATGAGGTGTTGCATCCAGCCTGTGCCCGCCAGGTCGTCGCGATGGCGGATGCCATTCAGGCGTATGGGGTAAGCCGGCTCGGGAGTCAGGCGTTCGAGGTGGGCTCGGGCGCGGGCATGGCCATGCTCATGCTGTGCGAGCTGGTGCCCGGGCTGAGCGTAAGGGCGGTAGCGCCCGATGGACCCACCCTTGGGCACCTGGAGGCTGTGGCGAGCGTCGAGCCACGCATCCAGCCCCAAAAAGAGGATGTGCTGGCCGGTGCCATGCCGGCAGCGTCCCAGGATCTTTTGCTGGAGATGGGAGCTGCTCACCACCCCAACATGGCCCTGATGCTGAGGCAAAGCCATCAGCTGCTCAGGCCTGGTGGCCTACTCTGCATGGCCGGTGAGTTTCTCCCGGAGTACCAGGACCGGCACACCTACCTGCAGGCCCTGGTCCGGCACCATGGCACCTCCATACTGTCCACGGCGACTTTTTTGGCCTGTTGCGATCGCACGACCATGAGTCCGGCGCTTTGGGAGGACTACGCCGACATCAAGGCGTCATTGAGCCTTGCGTTATTGGCGGCCCAGCGCGGGTGGGTTGAGGACGCCGTCGACCGCTGCCGGGCATTGTCGATGCGATTGAATGACAGGGCTTGGCACGTCTGTGATCACTGCCCGTTTGCCGCCTACCTGCGCTTAGTCCGTCTGGAGGTGCAGGCCATGGTGACGGGTTTTGAGGGTGAGGGGGCGCCCAAGACCCACATTCAACGGTTTCTGGCCATGGCACGGATGAGCGGGTTCCGGGTTGTGGCGCATAAGCGGGTGTTTGCGACATCGGGGATGGATGAATGGCAGGGCGGCAGCCATGTGGTCACGCTGCAAAAACCGGAGGGATATTGATGAAAGCCCTGGCGAAAGGTGTGGCCAGCAGCACCGCCATAGCCGTTGGCTACATTCCCATAGCGTTCGCGTTTGCCCTTGCAGCTTTGGAGGCTGGGTTGTCGCCCGCGCTGACAGCCCTGATTTCCGTGGCCGTGTTCGCTGGCGCCAGCCAGTTCCTGTTGGTCACGTTGCTGACCTCGGGTGCCGGCATGGTCAGTACATTGGGGGCCATCCTGCTGATGAACGCGCGCCATCTGGTCTACGGGCCTGCTCTCTTGCCACGGTTGGGTGAGGCGGAAAGAAAACTCCCCACTCCGCTGCTTGCGTTCGGGTTGACCGATGAGGTGTTCGCCGCCGCCTCCGGCCATCTTGAACGGCTTACGCCGGAAGCGCGCGAGAACTGGCTTCTGGGCCTTCAGCTTGGCGCTTATTCCGCTTGGGTTGGCGGTACGCTGCTGGGGGTAACGCTGGGGTCGAACCTGGGGGATCTGCCTCCGGCCGTGGACGCCGCACTGTCGTTCATCCTGCCGGGATTGTTTTTTGTATTGCTTCTGGAGGTTGGTGTGCGCGAGTGGTGGGGCACCATCCTGGCGACCGCTGGGGTATCCGCGGCACTCATGGGCGTGTTGCCGGGCCATCACGCCCTTATTCTCGGGATGCTGGCCGGGGCGTATTCAATCTCTGGGGAGTGAGGGCATGACTCCGGAGCTCACCCTGGTCGTGTTGCTGGCGGGGGCGATGACCTTTCTGTTGCGCTGGCTGCCCTTTCGTTTTCAGGGAAGTGACCGCAAGCCGCTGCCCATTGTCGTTCAGAAATGCCTGCGGGCTATTGGGCCGGCGGCGATCACGGCATTACTGACGGTATCGCTATTGCCCATGGTGGCCACGGCTCCGTTTGGCAGGAAAGGGCTGGCGGCCTGTGTGGCACTGCTTTGCATGGCCCTTGCCAAGCGATCCCTCGGAGGCGTGGCGATCCCTACCCTGCTGGGGGCGCTGGTTTTTGGGGCGCTGCACTACGTCTGACAACGTCCGCTAGCCATAGCGGTTGTGGTAGCGCTTGGCCTTGGCTCTGTTGCCGCAGGTTCGCATATCACACCAGCGGCGGGTGCCGCTACGGGTTGCGTCCAGGAAGTAGAGGATGCAGTCGGGGTGGGCGCAGGCCCGGATACGCTTAGGGGACCATTTGTTCCGGAGTTCCAGGTAGCCGCGGGCGGCGACCCACGCTGGAAATAGTGTTTCCTCGGCTTCAATCCGTTCGCTGGGGCCAGTGCTTGCCAGTTCGGGAATGATCCGGCCCCAGGCCAGCACCTGATTCAATGCCGCCCTGGCACCGGGATCCCCATCATCCGCTTCAAGGCATCGTCGTAGGGCGGCCCGCGCTTCGCACAGCGCTGCCTGGGTTGCGTCCAAATCCGCTGGCTGGGGCACGTCGTGCTCTGAAAGCCATTGCGCCACGCCTCCCTCCATTTCCAGCAGATCCATGCGCTGACCGCGCTCGTTCCATTGCGTGTTGACCAGGTCCAGGGCAATGGGTTCGCCCTCAAGGGGTCTGCTCTGTAATGCAGCTTTTACCATGTAACCATCATCTCACATTTGACAGGTTAGATGGGACCCTGCTCTAATCTAACCATCTTTTAAATAAAAGGAGGTTAGTTTGATGGGGTCTGGAACTCACTTCATGGGTGGCCGCATGGTCACCATTTCATTCCTGGTGCTGATGGCGGCCTTCGGTCTGAACCTTTCAGCCGGGCAATTCTTCGCGGAACTGCACAGTGTTCATGGGTGGTCCCTGGCAACGCTCAGTACCGCCGTTTCGGTGAACATGATTGTCTGGGGCGTGTTGCAGCCCTTCCTTGGGCGGCTGGTGGACCGCGTGGGGGCTCGGTTGGTCATCACGGCATCCGCGGCGTTGATGGGGCTGGCTTTTCTCCTGGCCGCGACCATTGAGCATCAGTGGCAGTTCTTCCTGTATTACGGGGTCCTGACCGCCATTGGCTTTGCCGGCTGCGGTTCCATGGCCAATGCGGTGCTGGTATCCCGCTGGTATGTAAGGCAGAGGGGGAAGATGCTTGCCCGCAGTTCCATGGGCATCAACATTGGTCAGTTATTGATTCTTCCCCTTGTGGGTTGGTTGATCGTTCTCGGGGGCGCACAGACGGCGTTTGCCGTTCTCGGAGCCGGGATGCTGTTTCTGGTGGCGCCGCTGGTGTTTTTCGGTGTCCGGGATTACCCCGCCCAGGTGGGGCAATGGCCGGATGGCGAGGCTGAGCCAACGGTCACCGGTGCGGCCTCCCCAAGCGCTAGCTTTACAGAGGCGATCCGCTCCTTTGACTTCTACTGCGCGACCATTGGCTTTGTCAGCTGCGGGTATTCGCTCTACATGGTTGCCATGCACCTGCCCGGCTTTGCGGTCGACCTTGGGGGCAGCGAGGCGTTGGGCGGGAATCTTCTGGGGATAGCCGCCTTGGCCAGCGCCTTGAGCATGGGGTTGCTGGGCCAGGCAGCCCCACGGGTTGGAAAGAAGCCGTTGTTGATCGGGCTTTACGTTGTCCGCGCCCTTGCGTTGGCCTGGTTGGCCATGGCTGGCCAGGTCTGGCAGCTGTATGTGTTTGCCGTTGTTTATGGTGTGTCGTCCATCCCGATTATTCCCCTCAAGACAGGGCTTATTGGCGACCGTTTCGGTGCTGGCGGACTGGGTGCCATTCTCGGTTCCGCCTGGTTTGCGCACCAGGTCCTGGCGGCTCTGGGTGTTTACGTTGGGGGCGCCGTACGCGAGGCGACGGGAAGCTACGACCTGGCGTTTCTATCCGCAGCGTTGCTGCTGGCACTGGGGGCGCTTGCCACGGCTGCCTTCAGGGGCATACGGGCGCCTGAGCCGGCTGCTGTCTCGGGATAGTCGCGGTGAGTTGTGCGGTCGAGCCTGGCTGACGGTTGCGTGAAGGAGTTGGGAGCAATT
The DNA here is from genome assembly GCF_056783195.1 of Salicola sp. AFF1. NCBI lineage: Bacteria > Pseudomonadati > Pseudomonadota > Gammaproteobacteria > Oceanospirillales > Halomonadaceae > Salicola > Salicola sp. AFF1. Next base: position 4,653 of record NZ_JBXAYL010000019.1, on the reverse strand, counting down.
GATTTTTCCGTTGTTTGTGGGTCAGGCTAACGCTCACCGCTAAGCCCAATGTGTTGCAGGAGGCATTGTGATTGTTGTCTACGGCATCAAGGAACACCTGAATCCGCTCAAGGCGCTTCTTTCAGACGTGATCCATGGATGCATGCAGTCTGTTCTGGGCATGCCTGAAGATAAGCGGGTTCACCGCTTTATCCCGATGGACGCCGAGGATTTCTATTACCCGGGCGGCAGGACTCCCGCTTATACAGCCATCGAGATCAATATGATGCAGGGGCGCGCGCCGGAGACCCAGAAAGCGTTGATCAAGGAGTTGTTCAGGAGGATTCAATCCGAGGTCGGTATCTCACCGGTGGATATTGAGGTGACCATCAAGGAGCAGGCACCCCATTGTTGGGGATTCCGGGGTATGACGGGTGACGAGGCACGCGGCCTTACGTATTCAGTGAATGTGTAACAAAGCGGTGGGCCAGGCATCGTGAGGGTGCGCCAGTCACCTTGTCTCGCAACCCTCTAGGCCTGCTTACCGATGACGCCTAACAGGTATTCAGGGAGTCGTGTGTGACGGCAATCGAGGAAGTCCTCCGCTTCATTGTTGAGATTGAAAAGCTCAAGGACGTTCACCGGAAGACAAAGCCTGTGGGCTTGGCGCGTTTTGAGAACGCCGCTGAACACAGCTGGCATGTGTGCCTCTCGGCGCTGATGCTGAAAGATTTTGCCAATGAACCGGTCAATATTGATCGCGTCATCAGGATGCTGTTGATTCACGATCTGGGTGAGATCGATGTTGGAGATACCATTGTCTACGCCAGTGAAACGGAGCCGCTGAAAGCCGCGGAAGCTGATGGCGTGGCGCGGATTCTTTCAATCCTGCCCAATGGGGAAGGCGATGACTTTGTGGCGCTCTGGCATGAGTTTGAGGCGGGGGAAACACCCGATGCCCGGTATGCCAAGGCGATCGACCGTGTGCCCCCGCTGCTTCAGAACCTGCAGGGAAAGGGCCACAGCTGGCGGACCCATGGGGTAACACCGGATCAGGTGTTGAGCCTTAACGCGCGGATTGAACAGGGAAGCACAGAGCTGTGGCAAGTACTCCGAAAGCAGCTGGCGGATGCCTTCGAACAGGGGATTCTCACCGAAGAGAATTAGGGCATGCATGATAGGGACTGGCGTCTTCCTGCTGAACGGGGCTGTGGGAAGGCGCTTGGCTTGTGATCTGGATAACGGATGGGGGATGGGTGTTGAGCCGCAAGGATATGGCATTGGCTTTGTTGGTGGTGACCATCTGGGGTGCAAACTTCACGGTCATCAAGCTTGGGCTCAATGGGGTTCCACCGATGCTGCTGGCTGCGCTTCGGTATCTGCTCGCCGCACTGCCAGCCGTGTTGTTTGTGCCGCGCCCTGCTGCCAGCGTGCGTTATTGGGTTCTGTATGGTCTTACGGTGGGTATCGGGCAGTTTGGCTGCCTGTTTTACGCCATGCACATTGGCATGCCCGCTGGCCTGGCCTCCGTGGTCCTTCAATCCCAGGCGTTTTTCACGCTCATCTTTGCCAGCGTTGTTTTGCGTGAAGCGGTCTCCGGCGCCCAGCTTGTAGGGCTTGGCATAGCGGCCTTGGGGTTGTTCCTGATAGGGCATTCAGGGGCCCAGGGGTTGGGAGAGCTGCCGGTGCCCGCTTTCCTGTTAACACTCGCCGGCGCGGCCTCCTGGGGGGTATCCAATATCGTGGTGCGGAAAGCGGCGGCGGAGGCCGTGGCGAAAGGCCAGCGGCTGGATATGTTCAGCCTGATCATCTGGTCGAGCCTTGTGCCCCCTGTGCCCCTTCTGGTGTTTGCTTTCGCATTGAACCCGCCAGAGGCGATTGTTGGCGCATTCACAAACCTGGAAGGCATGTCCCTCTTCGCCATTGTCTATCTGGCGTTCGGGGCCACCCTGTTCGGGTTTGGCGCCTGGAGCAGCCTGCTCTCCAGGTACCCAACGCACAGCGTTGCGCCCCTGTCGCTGCTGGTGCCTGTAACAGGGCTACTTACAGCGGGGTTGGTACTTGATGAGCGGCTGTCCCTGGCGCAATGGGGGGCGTGTTTCCTGATCCTTTGCGGTCTCAGCGTGTCCACCTTTGGGGTTCGAGGATTGCGCCGTTTGTCAGGGGCTGTAACCAGATAGTTGGCAGGGGAGAGGGCTGAATGGAACTGCGTGCTGCCCGGGAATCCGACCTCGCCGTGGTGCTTGAGTGGATTGAGGCGGAAGCCGCATGCCGTATGTGGGCCGGACCCACGATACGTTATCCCGCCACCCCTGAGACCGCATGGGCGGACATGGGCGCGTCCGAGCGCAATGCTTACGTTCTGGTGGGCGCTGCGGGCAACGTTGTTGGATTTGGTCAGGTTCTCCCCAAAAATGATAAGGCTCTTCACCTGGCGCGGTTGATCGTCGATCCGGCGGCTCGGGGCCAGGGTATTGGGTGGGCTCTGTGCGTGGCTTTAATGGACATTGGTGCAGCGAACCACGGTGCCGAGCGTTTTACGCTCAATGTCTATGAATCCAACAGCAAGGCGGTTCGGCTTTACCAGGGGTTAGGATTTGCGGTAGAAAAAAGGGACGGCTCAGGAGCGTTGGCCATGGTTAAGCCGCTCGCAACGGCGTCCGTTTAACGTGGCCCGCTTTAATGGAAACCTCGAATGCCCTTCCGGTGCCCGCCGGGTAGGGACCCTTAAGCGTTCGTGGCGCAAGGACGGAAAAGGAACCAGAGAATGGATGCATACCAACCTAAATCGCCTCCGTTACATAGCAATCCGGTCGCCTTAATGGCTTGTACTGCCGTTCTGGTGACGCTTTTGATGGTGTTTCCCGGCCTGGCCTGGGGGCAGGACGATACGCAGCCGGTACAGGATGTCGGCGAATGGATGTCAGATCAGCATGAAACAGGAGATCAAACAGCTATGTTGTCACGCAATATCGCCCTGGCGGTTTTTATTCTGGTGCCCCTGGCCCTGATTGCTCTGTTCATGGGGTGGAGTTACAACAGCCTGATCAGCAAGGAAGAGGCGGTGTTCTCGCAGTGGGCCCAGCTTGAAAGCAACTACCAGCGTCGCCAGGACCTGATTCCGCAGCTTGTGGATACGGCTTCCCGATATCTGGAGCACGAACGCGAGACCATGGAAGGCGTGGTGGAAAGCCGTAACCAGTCGGGTGAGGGACTGTCGCAGGTGCTGGAAGAAGTGGAAACCGCCCGCGAGGAAGCTGCCAAGACCACGGCTGAGGCTGGTGGTGCGCCACCGGAGGATGAGGCAACCCTGGAGCGCATCGCGCAGGCCCAGGCCCGACTCTCGGAGAAGTCAAGCCGTCTGGTGGCCGTTGTCGAGGATTATCCCGAGCTGCGTTCAGCGGATCACTTTCTCAACCTTCAGGCCCAGCTTGAGGGCACCGAGAATCGCATCAATGTGGCCCGTATGCGGTTCAATGAAGCGGTGCAGGCCTATAATTCGGCCATTCGCCGTGTTCCCGGCAACCTGATGGCTGGGATGGGGAACTTCACTCGCAAGGCCTATTTCGAGGCGGATGAGGGGGCGCAAGATGCGGGTTCTCTGGAGTTCCGCTAGTGTTCTGGTCCTGATCCTCCTCGTTGCCTGCTCGGACTCGGGGACCTGGCTGGAGGACCGGGCGGATCTGTTGAGTGAGGATCAGGCGCAAGCGCTGAACACCTACCATGAGCATCTGCTGGCGGATCACGGCATCGATTATCGGGTGGTGATCGAAGCTGGGGAGGCGGATGTAAACCGTCGTGCCGTAAATCTGTTTGAGTCCATTGGCGTGGGTCAGCGTAGCGAGGGTGGCCGGGGGTTACTGTTGTTGCTGGACCCGGAGCAGGACCAGGTGCGGGTTGAGGTGTCCCAGGCGCTGGAGGGCGTTTACCCGGATGCCCTGATCAGCTATCTGGAGCGTCGGCAGATGGTGCCGTTTTTCCAGCGTGGCCGTGTGGCGGATGGCATTGTGGCCACCACTGAGCTGATTGTGACGCGCGCTCAGGAAGCGGCCGAAAACAAGGCTTTTGACCCCTCAACACTGCCCGCTGCCACTGGCGGAGCCGGGGCGACCACCGAGGCGGAGCTGGGCGCAGGTGGGGAGCGCCAGCGTTCGTCGGGCGGCCCGGATGTGACAGCCGGCGAGGGGCCCCGAGAGACGGTCCGGGCCTATCTGGCGGCAATGGACGAGCGGGATGATCGCCCGGGGCTATCCATCTATACCGAAAAAACCCAGGCGATGTTGCACGACTGGACGGTAACCCCCGCCCAGATGGACAACATCGTGCGCCAATACCGGGGCTGCGGTAAGGGGGAAGTTCTGGAATCCAGTGATGGCCGGTTCGCGGTGCTGCGTTATGGCATTGATGAACGCCAGTGCGCGCCCTGGTTCCTGAAGCAGGATGGCCAGCGTTGGCGACTGGATCTGGTGGTGCAGCAAAAGGCCGTGGGTTTTGGTCGCAATAATGCGTGGCATCTGAACCCCAATGCCATCCACCGCTACCGGTTTGCGTTCATGGACTGGCAGTTGGACGGCAACGGTTACCCGCAATCCAGACGTGTTAGTGGCCAATTAAAATGACCCACTACTGGCCATTAATTTTGACCCACCTCCGGGTGGCCGTCAGGCCACAGAA
>NZ_JBXAYL010000018.1:0-63640 GCF_056783195.1 Salicola sp. AFF1 | reverse complement strand
GGGTCGTATTGTTGGCTCAAAACCGTGTCTCCCGTTCCGGTTGGTGAGCCCTAATTATATGATATTTTGGGGAAAATTTCTTAAGTTGATGGCATTGGCCCTGTCGCACCCACCACTGTCAAATGTTCCCTAACGAGGGCTTCACCTTCTTCTTTTCCAACCTCAACTGCTCCTTTTTCCTAGCACGCCATTTTGCGCTTAAGTTGATACCATTGCATTAACACCACCCTTAGAAACACAGAACCCAGGCCCTGTACACGCAGAAACGCAAGTCACCGTGGAAACCCACTGTAATACTCATTACGTCCATTAAAGTCGGTAAAAGTAATACTGATTGCCACATCCAAACTCTCAACCACATGCCAGCAAGCAATTGGCAAGAAAATCGCGTCCCCCGGCTCCAGAATCACTTCCATGGCCTGAGCCTTATCAAACAGCGGATAGAGGCTCTGATCCACAGCACGTACATCCACCTCACTAAAAACGCCTTTTTCGTTGTACAAAAACGGCACCTGAAACGGCGGATAAACCGTGACCTTCTTTCGCCCGTAGAGCTGCACCAGCATGTTGTTGGTCAAGTCGTGATGCAGGGGCGTGTAGGTGCCCTTCGGCCCGAACCAGAGTAGATTGTGGGTGTGGATGGAATCCGGCTGGCGGTAGCCTTGATGGAAGTCTCCCACGTCATCGAAGAGACACTGGATGCTTTCATAGCTCTTTCGCGTGTTGCCGGCGGTCATGTAGTAGTCATTGGTCGCGCCGCCGGCCAGTACCCTATCGACGAAATCCTTCATCAAGACACTTTTTTTGTGTTTGCGGGCGTTGCGCTCGTAGTCGGGGTCGCCCTCACGCCCACACTGGATTTCAACCTCGGCATTCCCGATTTGTTCCCGTAGGTAATCGGGCGTCCATTTACCCAGGGCCGGCCAGTGGTCGATGCCGCCTTTGAGCACCACCGGACGCATCTTGCTGTAATAGTCGCGCACAAACGTGTCGAAATCAGGGGCGGAACGTGTCTCGATTGTGGTGGCGTAATGAGGATCCAGCCGCCCGAGCTGGTCCGCCACCTCCAGCAGCCAGTTCCGTTTCTTCAGCAGATGGGCAACCCCTTGGCCCGCCTTGAGGAAAGGGTGTTCAGCGGCGGCCAGCAGCTCGGCGGCTATGTCCAGGTCTGAGTAGCCCTGCTCGCGCAATACCGCCTGGATGACCCGGCGCTCGACGCCCGCCAGCAGCTGGGAGGCCAGCCACTCACGCCACTGAGGGTGCATGCTGGAGACCGCCGGGCGCGATTCCAACCGCTTCCGGGCGCGGCGGGCGAGCATGGTGTCGTACCAGTCGTGCAGCCTGGCGAGCCAATAGTCGTAATGCTGGAGCTCCCGCCGACGACGCATGCCCGCCAGCAGGTTGAGGTAAAAAACGGTGGTGTAGTGATCCACCAATACCCGATTGACCTGCCAGCCGGAAAGGACCTCGTAGGCGTTGATGATCCGGTTGGCCATATCCGGCGAACTGAGGTTCATGGTGGACAGTTCCTGGTGGATGTCCCCCACCTTGCAGTTACCGAAATCAATCACGCCAGTTACCTGCTGATGAGCTTTATCAACCAACACGTTGCTGCCATGCAGATCAAAGTGCCCAAACACCCGGTTTTCCCGCGGGACTTTCAAAGCTCGGTGATTTTTGACCACTTCCGGGGCCAGGTTACGAATCACGTGATCATTGGCACCAATGAGAAACTCCTCGATCTGGTCGCAATCGATGAACCAGGAAGGATTACCGGCTATCTGAGCAGTCGACAGCGTTTCAGCCGGGATTGAATGCAGAGTATGAAGGAATGCCGCAAGCGAGTCGGCGATACGTTGCTTATGCGCATCACTCAGAGAGGCGAGCTTCTTGCGGTTGAGCATCTCGCCAGCCAGCTTGGGGTAACGGGCCAAGGCGACTGGCGCTGTCCTGATATCCATATTCGGAATCGCCACGTCAACCCGCTCGCGCAGAAGGTCCGTAATCGCCTTCTCCCCCAAAATACCGTCCATCCCACGACTGGGGCGGGGGAATTTGACGATATAGGCCCCATTGATCTCCGCGACGATGCTTTCATGGGTATTAGGATGGAATTCGATCTCAGTCGCCGTTTCCTCCGGGAAAGCCTGCTCATAAGCTTCACGGACGGCATCTTCGCTGTGGGACTGAAACAGCTGAAAAGATTTAGAAGCTTCTACTTGCTCAACGATTCCCTCAGGGGTTTCCTTCCCAAGCCACCCAGTACACAGGTAAAGCTTACGCTTAACATAAGTAGGGTCGTCATCCGAGGCTTCTGCTCTGACCTCCACATGCTTGTACTGCGACTGAATAAAGGTCAGTTGCTTTTGCTGTTGTATCTCATTTCCGTGGCTCTCAAACACCAGAACATCACTGATGGAGGCGCAATGGCGAAAGACCGACTGCCAGTTTTCAATCCATAGCGCAACACTCAAAAAGAAGCAGACATCAACCGATCGCCCCAGGAGAAAGTGAGGCAAGAGGCCCAGCTCGTCCCGGTCCAAGTCATGAACGTAGAAGTGAACGTTATCCATCCCCTCAGCGGCTTTTACGGCATTGGCCGCATTAATGCTCTTGGGGTTGTAGTCCACCCCCACCCCGAGCTCAATCTCAGGTGCAATCCGGTGCAGCAACCCCCCGTTGGAACACCCCATGTCCAGAACGACCTTACCGGCGAAGTCGAGGCCCAGCTTTTCCAAACGCTGCTCCGCGTCCCGCTGGCCTTTGTATTTTTGCCCATTCAATTCTACGGAATGGTAACCGGCCTCCAGCTCCCGATCGTCAAACCAAGCCTTATTGGCTTTGCTGTGGTCCAGAAGCTTGAGAACAGATTGCACATCATTGAAGTCTGACATTGTTTGGTCTCGTCACTTTTCATCCCGGAAAGCCCTATCAAGCGCTGATTCGCTCCTACGGAGCGTCAGCGCTCTCCCAGGCTCTCTTCCTTGTAGCGCAACAGGGGCGAAAGAAAGAACTCGATGAGTCGCCGCTGCCCGGTTTTCACTTCGGCAACCACGGAAATCCCGTGATCCAGCTCACAAATCGATCGCCCACCTGAACCCGTTTTATTCACCGGCAACAGCTGCACAATAAAATGACGGATGGTAATTTCCTGGCTGATCAAACAGTTGGGCTGAGAAGCCAACACCAGGAGGCCATCCGTCATGGTTGAAACCGTATCGGGCTTTGCCCCTGCCTTCAACCACTCCATCAAGATCCAATGCTGCGATGAGCGCGCCGCCAGCCGGGTGGTATATCCGCTGAACGAGCAGTTGCGCACCCTGGTACTGCAACGCGCCTAGAGCTGGAACGACCTGGGTGACGCAGCCATGCTGGCGCCGGATCGGGGCTGGGCGATGGCACGCAGTAACGCCCGTGAGATGAGCCCGCTGCAGTTGCAGGGCTTCGGAACCTGGAACCTGACACCTGGCTGCTTCCCAGCAGCCGGTGCCATCGCAACGGGCCGGGTCGGTTCCTTCAGGAGCCGGAGTCGGAGTCGGAGGCGGACTGGTCTCCTCCATCATCGGAGCCGGCCCCACTGCTCTGAGATGAGGTGGTAAGGGTCTCAACGCCGGCTGCTTTCTGAAGGCTGTCCAAAACCGAGGTATTGACGGTGAACACCGTGTCGTACCCGTCCGTCACCAACAGTGCATCTTCTCCCTTGCCGCCAGCATGGAACCGATACTGCCTTGATCCGTCGCCTTCGGTCCCGATACGGAGCCCCAGGGTCGGCTCACCCTCCGGTACCTTCTGACCATCATCAGCGGCCCCGGAAATCCGCAGGGCCGCTACCCGACTGACCAGGTCCGATACGGCTTTGGGAGCCAGCTCGGCGTCATCGGCAACCCCGGATACGGCCTTCCATTCCGGCTCCGGTGCCTCGCCCCCACCGTCTTGATCCGGTTCCGTCTGCGCACGCTCAATACGGATGTCGTTAACCGCCAGGGACTGGACCTTCTGCTGGTTCAGGCTCAGCAGGTCCTTGGCCAGCCACTGGTCCGCCTCCAAGGGCATCATGTGGGTGCCCACGCCGACCCGGAAGACGCTGTTCTCGCCCTTGCGGCGGGCATAGATCTCCCCGGCGCCTGGGGTATCGCCAAAGAACAGAACCGGCTTCCGGTCCTGGTCCGCCAGGGAGACGGTGAGGCGGCGCTCAAAGTCATCACCAGCAACGCGGAAGCGCTGAGCCGCGTCTTCGGAGCGGGCTACCGCGAGGCCGGGACGCGCATTGCGCAGCCCCTCAAGCAGTTTACTGACCGAGTCCTGGGATGCTGGCAACTCATTCAGGGCAGGGATGCGCCACCCCTGCTCTGTTTTTTCCAGCCGCACGCTGCCATCGGGGCCCTCAAGCTCAAGGCCGGCGACCGCATCACTGGCCACATCCAGGAATGAGCCCCCGGACGCTTCCCCGGAAGTGCCGGAGGCGGGCCAGTAGAACACCGCCACGACGGCCAGCTGAACCACCACGAGCAGGCTGAGAATACGGATCGCGTTGACCATGACTCACACCTCCGCCTTGATCGTTCTGTAAAACGCCGCGTCGCGCCGGCGCGCCAGGACCCGCCACACCCAGATGAGGACAAGCCCCAGGCCACTGAGTGCGTAGTTGCCGTATTCCCAATAACGCTTGGCCTGGGCGTTCAGCGGCGCCAGCGTCCGGGCCTCGTGGCTGCGGCCCCGCAACGCGAGCAGCGCCGGATCCTCAAGGGACCAATCCGCGGCGTTGCGCAGGAAGGTCAGCGGCTTGCTGTAGAGTGACCCCGTGGTCTGCGACAGCAACTGCAGCGTGGCGTCCGAGCCAAAGGCATTGCTGGCCACCAGCACCAGGCTGGCTGACGCGGGTGACTGCTCAATCACCCGGGTGTATTGGGGCGCCTCCTCGCCATTGCCCTTCTCCTTGCTCTTCTTGCCCTTACCGGATGCCTCAGCGTCGGACTCTTCCTCCTGATCAGCCAGCAAGGGAGATGGTTTATCAGCAAAGAAGGACTTGAAACGCCCTTTGACGCTGACCGCCATCGGCTGGGACCCAACGGATTCGGAACGGTCAAACCCGGTTTCCGGATGGGCCTGGAAATCCGGCAGTACCGAGGCCTTTTTTTGCAGCCAGCTCTGGCCGGAGCTGGTCGCCAGCCGCGTGACCGTGCGTTCACTGTTGGCCTTGGTATCAACCTTGATTGGTGATGCCCAGGGCATGATCAACTGGTTCATGGGCGCCGTGATGGGCGATTCGGGGTTGAGCTGATCGCCCCTCAGATCCGGCGCGAAGGGATAGGGTTGCATCCGGATCTCACGCAGCCGGCGTCCGGATACCGTCCGGGTCACGGGCAGCGGTACCGTGGCGTTGCGCGCGTCGGCCACGAGCCGTTCACGGACGGTCAGGCCGTGATGCTGCAACCACTGGCTCACGCCCGAGTCGTGCTTGCTGGCCCGCAATGACCGGCCTACGGAGACCTGGTACGGGGATGTGGCCATCACCACGCGCCCACCCCGCATCAGGAACTGGTCCACGGCGAACAGCTGCTTGTCATTCAGCTTGTCCGGGGCCATAACCATCAACAGGTCCGTTTGAGGCGGCACTCGGCCCTGCTTGAGCTGGCTGGTCTCCACACGCATGGACTCGGAGAGCGCCTCGTTCAACCGGCTGAAACGCGGCCCCTGGGCGGCCATCCGGCGCCGGCCCCGAGCCTGCGCCTCAGGGGTTACCAGCGTAACCGTATCGAGAGCACCAGGGGTGATGCGCTTGAGCGATGCTTCAATATTACGCCGCAGCGCGGCCTTGCTCAGCTCCTCCGGCAGTGTGACCTCAACCCGCTGCTCGCCACGCTCCAGAAGCAGATGGAACCAGAACGGATTCGGATCATTGATGCCCGCCACCAGGGGTTTCAGGTTCAGCTGATCGGTTAGCCGCTGTTCCGTCTTCTGGTCGGGCGCCACAACCTCGGTTGCCAGGCCGCCGTTGGATTCATCCCCCAGGGTGGTGAACAGCTTGCCCAGCTTCCCTCGAAGCTCCGCCAGCGGCTTGGGCAGCTGGTCCTTGGGCGAGGCATAGGCGGTGAGCTCAACATTGCCATCCAGCCGTGCCAGCAGGTTGCCTCCTCCCGCGTACTGCCCGGCCAGTTTACGGATGGACCGCGTGATCTCGTATTCCGGATCCTTCAGGGCCACATCCATTTCGGTACCGTTACCCCGTTGAACACGGATCAGGTCGCGAAAGCCGAGCGTTTCATGCTGATCGCCGTATTCAACCACCACATTGAAGTAGGCATTGACCACTGATGACTCATAGCGGCTGCTGGTCTGGAAGGGCACGGGCTCCACGCCGTAACGGTTGGCCGCGCGTTTTTCCGCCTCCTTGTCCTTTGTAGGATCCACGAAGCGGACGCGCACCTTCTGGTCCGTCATCACCGCGTATTCGTTCAGAAGGTCCCGGAGCCTGGGCACCAGGGGCGCCAGCATGGGGTGGGTCTTGCTCGAAAAGTAGGCCCGGATGGTGACGGGTTCGCGCAGCGTCTGCACGCTCTCCAGCGTGGTGGCTGACAGCGTGTAGCGGTTGCCCTCGGTCAGGTCCGCGCGCAGGCTGTTAACCGGGGCCAGCCAGACGTTCACCAGAACCAGGTTGGCGACCGCCAGCGCCGCAACCGCACCCCAGACCCGGTGGTTACGGTTCCGCGGGTTGCCCGCCCAGCGCAACCGTTCCAGCGACAGGCGGTTGAGGGCCAGGAAGATCCCCGCAACGGTGAGGTAATAGCACAGGTCCCGGACATCGAGCACACCACGGGTGATGTCATCGAACCGGCTGCCGGTACCGAACTGCTCCAGCCAGTCCCCGATGCCGTAACCGAAAAGACTGGTAATCACGGGCGCACCGATCACATAGAGCACGCCACAGGTGGCCGTGGTCAGTATCAGCGATACCACCGCGTTACTGGTGAGGCTGCTCATACAAAGGCCAATGGCCAGATAGGCGAGCCCCAGAAAGAAGGTGGCCACATAGCCCCCGATCACCGGCCCCCAGTCCAGCGGCCCCAGCAGGGAAACCGTGATGGGTAGGGGCAGGGTCAGCACAATGCCCACGCTCAGCAGCGCCAGGCCCGCCAGCAGCTTGCCCGCGATCAGGCTGCCGGGGCTGACGGGCACGGTCAGAAGGGTTTGAAGCGTTCCGGAGCGCCGTTCCTCGGACCAGCTGCGCATGGTAAGCGCGGCGACCAGGAAGATCAGCAGCAGGGGGAACCACTCAAACAGGGGCCGGAGATCGGCCGTGTTGCGGGCAAAAAACGCCTCGCCCCAGAAAAAGGTGAAATGAACCGCAACGAGGAATACGCCCAGTAACAGATAGGCCGCTGGCGAGGCAAAGAAGCTGCGGAATTCCTTTCGGCATACCTGGAAGGTCTCACGCATGGGACGCCTCCTGGATCACGCTTTCGAACAGGGTTTCCAGATCCCGCCGACGGGGCTCGACGGCATGCACTCTGAAGCCGGCCTCAACCAGGGCCGCCACGGCCGCTGGTACCGCCTCATCCGTGGCGGCCAGACGCAAGCGATGACCTCCGCGGTCAGGCCCAACATCGGTGACGCCGCTAACGCCAGATACCGCTTCCAGGGCTGCAACGGGCTGCTCCGCGCCGGAGAGCACCACGTCCACTTCCTCCGATGCCGTCAGGTCAGCGAGCCGTTCATCCACCGCCAGCCTGCCGCTGCGCATGATCAGGACGCGCTCACAGACCGCCTGAACCTCCTGGAGCACATGAGTGGAGAGAATAACGGTGGCGTCCTGGGCCAGGTCGCGGATCAGGTCGCGCATCTGGTGGATCTGGGAGGGATCCAGCCCGTTGGTGGGTTCGTCGAGGATGAGAATGTCCGGCTCATGGAGCAATGCCTGGGCAACGCCAACGCGCTGCTGATACCCCTGGGAGAGCGTGTCGATACGGTCCTCGGCTTTCTCGGCCAGATCGGTCCGCCGGATCGCGCGCGCGATCGCCTGATTGCGTTTTGCCGGATCGATACGGCGCAGCTCCGCCATGTACACCAGGTAGTCGATGACCGTCATCTCGGGCCAGAGGGGGCAGTTCTCGGGCAGATACCCGATGCGCTGCTGAATGCGAGCTGTGGCCTCGCCCATCACATGGTCATCCACCCTGATGGTCCCGGAAGTGGGTTCCAGCGCGCCGGTCATCATTTTCATGATGGTGGTCTTGCCCGCCCCGTTGGGCCCCAGCAACCCCACCACCTCGCCACGCTCGATCCGGAACCCGACGTCCCGAACGGCCATCAGGTCGCCGTACTGTCTGGTCAGGTGCTCGATTTCAATCATCCGGTTGGTCTCCCTGCATCGGAATCCGATAACCTGCCGATTGAGGTTTTGATCGCTCAGACTGTCCGGATTTCAAAAGAAACAGGCTGGGAATTTCAAGAGGTATTACGGCATTGAAATGAACCATAAAACCGTTCAAATTGAATTACTTAAAGAATCCATTCACCAGTGCCGGATCTGCCGTGACTGCCCGGCGCATGGCCCGCCTCTGCCCCATGAACCCCGGCCAGTGATGCAGGCGGGTGCCGGGGCGCGCGTATGCATCGCCAGCCAGGCGCCGGGCAACAAGGCTCACCAGAAGGGCCTGCCGTTCTTCGACCCTTCGGGCGTGCGGCTCAGGGAATGGCTGAACGTCTCCGAAGACCGCTTCTACGATCCGCAGCAGTTCGCCATCGTGCCCATGGGATTCTGTTTTCCGGGGTATGACAGTAAGGGTGGGGACCTGCCCCCGAGGCGGGAATGCGCCGAGACCTGGCATGAATCCGTATTCGCGGCCCTGCCGAATCTCTCGCTGATCCTGGTGATCGGCCAATACGCCCAGCGGTACCACCTGCCCAAGCGTCACCGGGAAAAGACACTGACCGCCACAGTGGCCAACTGGCGGACCATTCTGGACGAAGGCAGCGAGCCGGCAGTACTGCCCATGCCCCACCCCTCGTGGCGGAACAACGCCTGGCTCCGGAACAATCCCTGGTTCGAGGCCGAACTGCTACCCGAACTGCGCCAACGCATCCAGGCCCTGCTGGGCCCCGAGCCTCACTTATGAAGATCCAGAGCGATCCCCCCCACCAGCCCTACCACCACGAACAGGTATCCGGCGATCATGAAAAACAAACCAAGCTTGCGGTCGAATGACGTTGCATAACGCCGTACAGTCGGCACATCAATGGTTGGATCATTTGATGGATTCAACTTCCCCACTGGCAACACGATGGCATAAGCGTACCAAAGCGCCCTGTAGCCAACACCATCCCAGGGGCAGGGCCTTTCCAGCCCATCCTGTTTCATTTCACGTTCAATCCGCGCCATGGACAACCGCGCGAAACCAATCCAGGAAAACGCCATAGCCATAATCAACAGGACAAACGTTATTGCAAACAGGCCCTCAATAGTTCCGAAGAAAAAGCTCACGACCAGCCTCTATCCCAGATTAACTCTGCAACTGATTGCCCAATTTGGTCCATGTAATAACCCACTCCGATGCCGGCTACAACACTCACGCAAAAAATAACGCCCAACACTGCCCATCCCGCAGGACCTGCTACCACCAGCCCAGCATTCACCGCTAACAAAGAACCGCCAGCAAAAACTGCTTTCCCGGCAAGGCCAGCGGACGCACCTCCTGCTCCAAATCCAGTCATCTGGACTGCGCTTTCGCGTAACCACTCCCCTCCTTCTTCCCGCGTCTGGGTTACCCCATAAACCCGCGAGCCAGCATCCAGGGCTACCGCTGTACGACCGAGATTGTTCAGGACTTTTGAAATCGAGGCCATCCTGCTCGCTTGAGTAAAATCCGCAACTTTGATCCTGGGATCAACCTTCCCAGACCGCGCGTCACGACTAGCCAGAGTTATCCCCCTCTCGGCGTTACTCAGGGCATTACCTCGATTTTTTGCGCGCAACGCCTCGGGGCAAAACGCTCCAACTCCAGCCGGTACTGGCTTTCCAGTTTCTGGAAAGCGATGCGCGCATTCTGCTTCATCTTATGGACTCGTGCTCCCATGCCAGGGCCGTGCGCGGATTTGACGCCCTTCCTTAACGCCAGGAGCGCCCTCTGGTATTCCGCCACAGCTTTCTGGAACTTATTGAGGCGCGCCGCAGCTACACCACTTCCAGAATCCACAAAATTGTTAATCATCTTCAGCTTGTCGGAATTCAGGTTCGCCTCGGCAAAAGCCGCTAAGGCGTGCAGATCCTCACCCATTTCACCGGCTCCACGAGCCAACGTGTCGCGCTTTTCCCGGGGAAGGCTATTCAGGTGGGCAACGATTCTTTTTGCCTGGGAGTCATCCAGATCCAGGGAATAGGCACGCGTTGGACGTATACGGTCATGTTTACCAACGCCATTGACGTGACAGAACATTTCCACGGCTTCCGGATCATCGCCGATGAGACCGTTGATGGTCGTCTGTCTACGGGCAAAGCGGATTTCAGGCATGAACTCTCTCCTTGAGTTTAAGTCAGGTTCCATCCTGTGTAGGACTTACTGTGTCAAGAAGGTTACCGTCGCCAAGACTACCTGTCCAGACCCCAACCGAATGTAACGCGTCACCATGAACGAAAAGGCCCGATTCGACGAACTCACACTGAGAACAGGTGTCTACCTGAACTGCGCCAGCGCATCCAGGCCCTGCTGGGCCCCGAGTCAGGCGCCTGACGTCACCACGGGGTAGCCCGGTTCGCCCCAGTCCGCCTCCGGGTGCGCCATCAGGATATCGATGATCACGGGCACCAGTTGGCCAAGAATGTTCGCGCCATCCTGGACCTGCTCCCGGTTCACGGAACTGTTCCAGGTGGAGCCGCCGTGCATCATCTGGTTGCGCAGCGTATAGAGCCTTGAGAACACCAGCCCCAGCACGCGGGCAGTGTCATCCGAACCCAGTGCCCGGGAAGCCGCCACCTTGGCGCGCTCGAACAGCCCCTGCCACTCCCCGCGGGGCCGGCGCCCGTTCTGGCAATCCCAGTACGGCTGGAACACGTACTGATTGTTCAACAGCATCTGGATGGCACTGGGAAAGGCCGTCCAGACCACTGCTGACAGGCGCTTGTCCGCATCCAGAGCAACCAGCCCTTCCAGGAACTCACGCAGTACCCTCTGCTCCGGCATGGGTTCCTCCAGGCGCATTTCCTGAGCGTAAGCGGCGTTGAACGCGATCCACAGGAAGATGAAACGCCCATCCTCGTCATCACACAGTTCCGCCCGCTGGAGCCAGCTCAGGGCGCGGTGGGCCCGCAGGTCCAGAGCGTCCGGAAGATGGCCACGAATGGCTCTGTGACGGCTTTTGAGCGCCTCAAAGGACTGCGGCACCGGCTCCCTCATATTTGACCTCTGATCTCAATACGTATAGGTTCGTACACCATGATCGGGCGGTTACGCACCAGTAATCCTTCCGCGCACCGCCTTCTGGATGTCTCTATCTAATCAGACCACGGGGTATTATTGCAGTGATACGGGCTGAAGGCGTCACCAAAGTATTCGGACCCAATCCGGAATCCGTGAAGCCTCTTCTGGACCAGGGCAAGTCCAAAGACGAAATCCAGGCTGAAACCGGCCACGTCGTCGGGGTCAACAACGCGAGCTTTGAGGTTGGCGCCGGGGAGGTCTTCTGCATCATGGGGCTCTCCGGAAGCGGCAAATCCACGCTCATCCGCTGCATCAACCGCCTCATCGAGCCCACCTTCGGTAAAATCATCCTCAACGATCCCAAGCACGGCGAACTGGACATCGCGGCGATGGACGCTGCCACCCTGCGGCGGGTCCGCGCTGAGCACCTGAGTATGGTGTTCCAGCATTTCGCCCTCTTCCCCCACCGGACCGTGCTCTCCAACGTGGTTTACGGGCTGGAAGTCCAGGGGCGCGACAAGGCGGAACGTGAGGAACTGGGCAAAAAGTTCCTGGAAATGGTTGGCCTTGGGGGATGGGAAAACCACTACCCGGACGAGCTATCCGGCGGCATGCAGCAGCGGGTGGGCCTGGCCCGGGCGGTGGCCACCGAGGGCAACATCCTGCTGATGGATGAGCCCTTCTCCGCGCTTGACCCCCTCATCAAGGTCCAGATGCAGGATGAACTGATGCGGATCCAGCAGGAACTGGGCCGCACCATCCTGTTCATCACCCACGACCTGGACGAGGCTATGCGCATCGGTGATCACATCGCCATCATGGATGCGGGCGAGATCGTACAGGTGGGTAACCCGGAAGAGATCCTGGTCAATCCCAAGACGGAGTACGTTGCCAAATTCGTGGAGCAGGCGGACCCGACCGGCGTCATCACGGCGGAAACGGTGGCCCTGCCGTTCAGCGAACGCTACTTCAGCACCCTGCGCGAGGAGGACGGGAACCAGGTCTGGCACCGCAGCGGCTACATCGACGTGGAGTTCCACGTAGACGCCGATGGCCGTCTCGCAAAAATGCGCTTCGAGGGCAACGACGTCAGCCTCCATGAACTGGAGGAGAAGATCGTTGAAAGCGAGGGCGTCCCGGAGCGCCACACGGACGCGGCCGTCTTCTGCACCACGGATACCGTCCTCAAACGGGTATTGCGCGGGCGTGCCTACTCCGAGCTTCCGGTTCTTGTTCAGGACACCGAAGGGCGCCTCAAGGGCATCATCGACGAGCCGGAGCTGATCCACGGCATTCTCGAGAAACACGGTTACGCACAGGACGACTGAGGCTTACATCATGAATGATCTGATCCCAATGCTCAGCGGTTCCCTGGGCAACCCGTTCGAACTGGTGGACCTGCCCATCGATGACTGGGTCACCCAATTTGTCGACTGGCTGGTGGCCACCTTCCGGGATTTCTTCCGGAGCTGGGTCAGCCCGCCGGTCAAGACGGTTATGGAATGGGTCCAGTGGGCGCTGACTTCCACGCCACCACTGGCCGTGCTCGCCGGTCTGTTCGTCATCGCCTGGCGTGCGGCCTCCTGGAAAGTGGGCGTCTTTGCCGTGGTCGCTTTCGCCTTCATCGGCTTCATGGGCGTTTGGGACGAGCTGATGACCACGCTCTCACTGGTCATTACCTCGGTGCTGTTCTGCCTGGTGATTGGGGTACCCATCGGGATCCTGTGCTCGCGCAAGGATCTGACTTACACCTTCGTGCGGCCGATACTCGACATCATGCAGACCACTCCACCGTTCGTTTACCTGGTGCCGGCGGTAATGCTGTTCAGCATCGGTAACGTGCCGGGGCTGGTCGCAACCATCATTTTTGCCATGCCGCCCACCATCCGACTCACCAACCTGGGGATCCGTCAGGTTCCAGGCCAGTATACGGAAGCGGCAACCGCCTTCGGCTCCACGCCAAGCCAGATCCTGTGGAAGATCCAGGTCCCCCTGGCCATGCCCACCATCATGGCCGGGCTCAACCAGACCATCATGCTGGCGCTGTCGATGGTGGTCATCGCGGCCATCATTGGTGCCGGCGGCCTGGGGCTGCTGGTTTTCCAGGGGCTGAACCGGCTTGATATCGGCCAGGCCTTTGTCGGCGGACTGGGCATCGTCCTGCTGGCCATGGTGCTTGACCGGATCACGCAGGGGCTTGGTGAAAAGGCGCCGGGCAACCGGGCCCAGAATGGGGACTGACATCCATCTGTGAAGTGCGGGTACCGGCGTCGCCGGTACCCGTGGGACGACACAGCTCACAACGACGTGAGTCCAATAAGAGCAAATACGGAGGAACGTATTATGAAACGTCTGAAATCCATTTCGCTGAAAGCGCTGGCACTGGCCTTTGTGGGCTCTCTGGCGGTCAGTGCCCAGGCCGACGACCACAAATCCATGCCCGGTGAGGGCGTAACCGTCCAGCCGGCTGTCGCTACATGGACCTCAGCAGTCCCGGTAAGCTGGGTCTATAGGGAACTGCTGGGCGAACTGGGCTATAATGTCGAGGATCCGATCTCGCTCCAGAACCCTGTGGCCTACCTGGCCATGAAGGAAGGCGACGTGGACTACTGGCCGAACGGCTGGTTCCCGCTCCACAACCCGCAGCTGCCCGACAACTTTGACAAGCACGGGACCATCTTCGATCCGCTGTGCAAGGGCTGCGGTATTCAGGGCTACCTGGTCAACAAGGAAGCCGTGAAGAAGTATGACATCGAAGGCATCATGGACATCGTGAACAACGACAAAGCCCGCAAAGCCTTCGACCACGACGGCGATGGCAAGGTTGAGCTCTACGGCTGCCCGCCCGGCTGGGGCTGCCACGAAGGCATCAACGCCATGATCGACAAGTTTGATCTGGGCGACCGCATTGACCACGTGGATGCCGGCTATTCCGCCAACTTCACGGAAGCCATGTCCCAGATCGAGCAGGGCAATCCAACCCTCTACATGACCTGGGGCCCCAGCGCGTGGATCCTGAAGCTGGTTCCGGGTGAGGACGTGATGTGGGTCAACGCGCCCGGCATCCTCGAGAGCGAGAACGAAAAGGCATCCGGCATCAGTGGCGCCGTGACCGATCCCATCCAGATGGGCTTCGTAGCAGCTGACATCCAGGTGGCGGCCAACAACAAGTTCCTCAAGGAGAACCCGGCGGCTGAAGAGCTGTTCCGCCAGGCAGAGGTTCCGCTGAAGTGGATCAGCCAGGTGGACAGCAAGATGAGCGAGAAGGATCTGGATGACGAAGAAGTCCAGCCTCTCGCCGCTCAGTGGATCGAGGACAATCGTGAGAAGGTCGACAAGTGGCTGAAGGCGGCGCGCGAAGCGGCCAAGTAAGCTGGTAGCGATCCTCGCGGATCGGAACAGGGGGCTCTACGGAGCCCCCTTTTTTTGTGCCCTTTTTCAACGCGATGGCCCGCCTCTGGCTCACTCCTTGCGGAAACGGCTGACAATCTCATTCAGGTCATTGCTCATCTTCGCCAGTTGGGTGGCTGTTTCATTCACGCTGGCCACATCCTGACTCAGATCATCAATGGCCTCGCTGGTTCGAGTCACATTCTGGGTTGTATCCTCGGCCGTTGCCCGCTGCTGCTCGGTGGCACTGGCAATCTGGTTGGCCATTCCGGTGATCCGCTCCACGGCCCCGGCAATCCCTTCCAGTGCTTCACCCGCCTGACTGGCCTGGTCACGGGTTTCATTCGCCGAGCTCTGGGACTGCTGCATCACCGTCACCGTACTCTGTGCGCCGTTCTGCAGTTTCCCCACAATGGTCTCAATCTCACCGGTGGACTCCTGAACCCGTTTGGCCAGGTTGCGCACCTCATCCGCCACCACCGCGAACCCACGGCCCGCCTCGCCCGCTCGGGCCGCCTCAATGGCGGCGTTGAGCGCCAGCAGGTTGGTCTGCTCCGCGACGCTGCGGATCACATCCAGGACCCTTCCAATCTCTTCGGAATCCTGGTTAAGCTGATTGACGGTCTCGCCAGCGTTATTCAACTGCTGCACGAGCTGCTCCACCGACTGGATGGTATGGTTTACCGTTTCCTGGCCGTTCGAGGCCGTCCCCGCCACCGTGTTGGACTCCTCAGCGGCCTCGGCGGTGTTTTTGGCGATATCCTGGGCCGTGGAGACCATTTCTTCCATGGCTACCGATACCTGCTGGATCTGGTCCCGCTGTTGGGACGAACGCTGCTCGGTGCGGTCCGTGATGGTATTGAGTTCGCTGGATTGGGTCGCCAGCGTATTGGCCGAACGCACCACCCGGGAAATGGTGTCCTCCAGTGTGGCCAGGAATTCATTCACGGCCGCGATGAAGTCACCCACTTCATCATTGCGGGCTGGCGTGAGCCGGGTTCCAAGGTAGCCATGGCCGCTGGCGATGTCACTGAGATAGCGCCGGATCTCCTGGCGTGCCCTTACGATGGGGGTTGTCACCATGCGGCCGATCAGCAGGGCCACGGCAATGCCCAGCACCAGCGAAGCCCCAAACGCCCAGTAGATCATGGTGGTGGCGGAATCACTTTCCTGATCCGCCTGCTCAACCAGGTCATCCATGGCCTTGGAGACGGTTGCCTCCAGATCCCGGGACCTTTCGGAAATCGCCGGGCCAAGCTTGTTCAGTGTCCCGGCACTCGCCCGCTGAGCCCGCTCCACGTTGTCCGACAGCGACCGGGCCGCCTCGCTGTAATCCGATATGCCTGAAAGCGCCTCATCCATCAGGCCGCCCAACTCCCCGGGCAACTTCTGCAATGCCGGCTTATTGTCGAGAAAGTCGTTCAGTTCGGAAAGTGATTCATTGATGCGTTGATTGGCGGCATCATCGCGCTCAGCCAGATAACGCTGTGTATCGAGGCGGACACGGTTGAACCGCTCGGACAGGGCCATGATGACCCGGACCAGTTCGGCCTGGCCGTCCCCGGCGGCTATTTCCGCAACCTCATTGAGTTCACTGCTGACCTCCGGCCCCTCGACATTGAGCACATCGCGCAGCAGGCGGTCATTGGCCTTGAACGCCGGGACGACGTCGTTATTAAACGCGTTGTTGTACTTGTTCAGCCGTTGCCGGATACCGTCAATGAGCGCCTGCTGTTCCTCCGTATGCATCCCGTCTTCCGCCGCATCCAGGGCTTCCTTCAGCGAGGCCACGTGCTCGCGATACGACTCATGAACACCTGACTGTGGGTCCGCCGTATAGCGCAGTTCCCGCAATCGCACCCGGTACATTTCGCTGAGGATGTCCACTGCCAGCTGTGTTTCCGGAGCCAGCTCCTGGCTGACGGTATCCAATCGCTCATCCAGCAGGCTGAACCGCTGGGAGGAAAGAAGGGTGACCGCCGCGAACAGCAACAGGATCAGGACAGGGGCAGCCAGAACCTTGCCGCGGACACCAAGACGCTCTTCAATACCGTTCCCCATAACCCTTACCCTTGCGTTCAAAAAATGCCCAGGTGACCCTTCCAAAACCATAGATGGCGCATCGCCTTCACGCCACTGCGGCAAGCGCCTGAGACCGATCAGCCTTCGTCAAACCAATACAAGCAAAAATGGCGCCATTCGATGGGGAAAAGCCAGACGGGTTTCTCGCCATCACTTGCGCTAGCTCTCAGATCCAGGTGGCAAGCGGGTGATAGGGTTGGTCCTGGCATACAGACCACCGCGAGTAAACGCATGGGAATGAACAACCCCGTCCGCATCCTCCTTTTGCTGATCCTGCTTCCGGCTCTTGGCGGCTGCGCGATCCAGCAGTCCATAGGCCATGATGCCGGCGCCTTCCTGCGAGACGTGGAAGGGGACCGCTTCCGCCCGGTTCCCAAACACCGCTGGGACAGCAACAATCACGCCCTGCTTTACCTGTACCGGCCGCAATCGGACTGGGGGGACGCGGAACTCATGGCCCCAAGCTTCTATGTGGACGGCCACCATTACGTGAACCTGCGCAGTGGCGGCTACACCTGGCTGGAAATTCTCCCCGGCACCCGTGAGCTGGACATGCACCGCCCCTTCATGGGCATCGAAGGCGTGGGCTCACCCTTTTCCCACATTCTGGATGCCGAGCTGACGATGAAAGCCGGCGAAATCTATTTCCTGCGCTACTCCGAGGTCAGCGAACCCGACTCCCTGGACCCACGCCTGCCGGCCGACCACCCCCTGAGCCGTGGTGCCGCGCGCCTTGTCGCCCAGGAATCCGCGATGGAAGAGCTGCGCCAGACCCGCTTCATGCAAAGCGTACTGCTGGCCACCAACCATGCCGGCACCTCCATTGTGGCGGATAATCGCGAGGCGGATTACCAGCGCCGGCGCCAGGCCCTTCTGGAAGAGCGCCGGAAAGAGATCGAGCGGATGAAACAGCAAGGCGACTACAGACACGCCCCCTGGTACTGGCCCTGGGGCGGAGGCCCTACCCGCCCGCTGGAAGCGGATCGCAAGCTCAAGCAACTTGAGCAGCAGCGGCAACAGCAACTGGCCTCACAGGACAAAGGGCACTGGTGGTGGCCGTTTTGAACCCAGTCCCGTAGGATGGCGAAGTTATGAGTGCCAATACGATTGCCATCAACCGAAACAAGGATCAGCTGCCAACCAGCGAGCGTCCGGTCTGGCTCTTCGGTTACGGCTCCCTGATCTACAAGGCCGGCTTTGAGTACCTCGAGACCCGTACCGCGACCATCCAGGGCTGGAAGCGCCGCTTCTGGCAGGGCTCCCATGACCACCGCGGAACCCCGCAATCGCCAGGACGTGTCGCCACCCTGGTTGCGGACGAACAGGCCAGTTGCACCGGGCTTGCTTACCGGGTCAAACCGGCTGTTTTTGATCAACTGGACGTGCGTGAGAAGAACGGCTACCTGCGGCTGGTGCGCCCCCTCATGCTGGCAGACGGTGGCGAGGTTGACGGCCTGGTCTACATCGCCACCGAAGACAACGCCGCGTGGCTGGGTCCGGCGCCGGAGTCCGACATAGCACGGCATGTGGCGGTCTCCGAGGGACCCAGCGGGGCCAACAGCGACTATGTCCTTGAACTGGCCCGGGCGTTGCGCGAGCTGGAAGTGCACGACCCTCACGTATTTGCCATTGAACATCATTTGACGGCGTTACTTGATGGGGACCATAAGCGGTCCTACAGTAAGGCCCACTCCCCAGAGACCCAATGAGTCAATGCTGTGGCCGTTAACGCGAACAATAAGTCGGTCCGGGCCCCTCTGCTAGCAACGCCCAACGTCGCGATTGCCTTCAGAAGGCTGCGCACCGACTTCCAGCTGTCGATCATCACCCTGCTCGGCGCCGCGGCGCTGTTTGGCATCATTCCCTTTGCCGTCTACCGGTTCATGGAAGCCAACTACGTGGCCGGCGTTGCCGATTCCCTGATTTCCTTCGGCATCATCATCAGTGTCATCTATGCCTGGATTACCGGCGATACGGAGCGGACCGGCTTTGTCCTGGCCGTTTTCTGCTGTGCGGCAGGCGCCCTCATAGGCTCCATTCTGCCGCAAGTGGGCCACCTCTGGAGCTACCCCATACTGGTGGCAAGCTTTTTCCTGACGCGCCCGGTCATCGCCATCTCACTGAATACCGCCATGGTTGTGGCCATCATGATCTACGGCACGTCCCTGGCCTCCGGGGAAAGCTTCTGGGCGTACTTTGCCACGGCCACGGTTGTCAGCGCCTGCGCCTTCATCTTTGCCATCCGCAACCAGCAGCAACGCCGGGAAATGGCGGTGCTGGCCCGGCGCGACCCGCTCACCGGCGTCCGCAACCGCCGATCCATGGACGATGCCCTGCAACTGGCAGTATCCACGGCCAGCCGTACCGCAACCCCCTATGCGCTGGTCATGCTGGACCTGGACCATTTCAAGGCCATCAACGACGAGCATGGCCACGGCCTGGGCGATGACATCCTGGTGAACCTCGCGCGCATGGTGGAACGCAATACCCGCCAGAGCGACCAGTTGTTCCGCTTCGGCGGCGAAGAGTTCGTATTGCTGATGCCCGGCGTTGACCACACGGGCATGAAGGCAGTGGTTCACGGATTACGCCAAAAGATCCGCTCCACCCTCAGAAGCCCGGACGGCCCTGTGACGGCCTCGTTTGGCGCGGCCCACCTGCACCCCAACGAAAGCTGGGAACACTGGCTGAAGCGCACGGATGATGCGCTCTATCAGGCCAAGGAGAGCGGCCGGGACTGTGTCTTGATCGCCGACGATCCGGAAAGCGACACCGACTGAGGCAGCGGGCTCACCCCACCAGCCAAACCCGTTTACCAGCACGCGCCATACGGCCCTCATCCGCCAGTTTCTGAAGGTGAGCTTCCATGGAGCGCGCGGCCACGGGGTGCATGGCTGCCGGAACATCCGCGTAGACCCGCTCCAGAAGCGCATCCGTATCCAGGCCTTGCGGTGCCTGCGTCAGACAGCTCAGGACCTTGTGCTCACGCAGATGACGATGGGTGATGAGGTAATCGAAAACCGCCTGGGGTTCAGCCATAAGCTGACCGTGGCCCGGCAGCACATGGGCTATAGGCTCCGCCAACAAACGCTCCAGTGTTACCAGATAGTCCCCCAGGTCGCCGTCCGGCGGATCAATGACCACGGTGGAGGACTGCATGACCAGATCCCCGGCCAGTAGCACACGATCCGGTTCCCAGAGAAACGCCAGATGATTCACCGCATGCCCCGGTGTGTGCAGCACCCGCAGCCCTGGCGCAAGGTACTCGCCATCCTCCGGTTCATGGTCCGGCTCAAGGTCATAATCATGATGCGCGAGGCCACCAGCGGGACGCTGGAAAACAAGCTGGGCACGGGTACGCGCCCTCAAGCGGTGGCTGGCCGGCGAATGGTCCAGATGAGTATGGGTGAGCAGAATGCGATCGACCCGACCGCCAGCGGCGGCCAGAACCGCCTCCACATGGCGCTCGTCATCCGGTCCCGGGTCGACCACCAGCACCTGCCCGCCAACACGCAGAATATAGGTATTGGTACCCGGCCCGGTCATCGTGCCGGGATTGGGCGCCGTCAGGCGGGTTATGGCCGGCGTCAGGGGCACTGGCTCGCCCGGCTCGATGCGCCCGGTTGTTGCCCCTCGCCCTTGCGGGTCCAGAAACCGGGCTTCGTCATAGCCGGGGTCACCGGCGGCCACAAGACCATCACCCACCGGCCAGGGCTCGGTCGGCGCCTCATAAGGGGCTGACCCGGCCAGCGATGCGATGAGATCCGCAACACAACGGAAGCCCCGGAGCTGGCGCAGCATCCCCAGGGTTGGGGACACCATCAGGCGCTCCCCGCGTGCATGGTCCGCCAGGGCCTGTTCCGGCGTCAGCCAGCAAGCCGCCACCGTCTCGGCGCCATCAGGCCAGGCATCCTGGCCCGCTGGCACCGGGGCCAGGAAGAACCGGGTATCAAAACGCCGTGGCGGCCCCGGGGGTGTGAGCCAGCGGCCCAGATACACAAGCCCGTCCGTAGCGGGCGCCAGCCCCCTGGCATGGCAGTAATCCGCCAGTGACACTTGCGCTTCATCGAGCCGCTGGCGCTCAGCCTTTTCAGACACCGTGTGAGTGATCAAACCACCCAGCGAGCCCCGGACCACGAGCACACCAGCCTCCTCAAAGCACTCACGAAGCGCCGCAGTGCGGTCCACCGGCGCCTCGTCCAGCGTCCCAGCCGCCCCGCCAGGAAACACGTCGAACCCTGGCAGGAAGACCGCCTCATGGGTGCGCCGCATCAGAAGGACCTCCGGGCCGGTGGCACCATCACGTGCCAATACCAGCGTTGACGCCTCACGAACCTCGGTCATGATCCTCTCAGCAAGACGCCTCCATCACCACCTTGCCCCGGGTATGGCGGGTCTCGATGTGACGGTGGGCTTCTTCGGCATGGTAAAACGGGTACACTTCATCAACATGAACGCGGAGCCTGCCCTCTTCCACCCACTGGCGCAACACGTCCAGATCCGCCCGGTTCGAGTGCACGACCACCAGCCGGCTGCGCTTCTGAACACCAACCCGGGCCAGGCCTTCGGCGGGCAGGCTGCGCGCACCGGGAATCGTACTCACATAACGCCCACCCCGGGTCAGGCTGTCGCTGAAATCACGGGCCCGGTAATTGCCGAAGACATCGAATACCGCATCAAAGGGTCCGGGGATGGCGGGCGCCGGTGTCTGCTGATAATCCACCGCCTCGTTGGCCCCCAGTTCAGTCACGAATTTCAGGTTCCGTTCACTGCACACGGCGGTGACATGACAGCCAAGATTGCGCGCGATCTGTACCGCGAAATGACCCACGCCGCCACTAGCCCCATTGATCAGAACCCGGTGACCCGGCTGCACTCCGGCGCAATCACGCAGTGCCTGCAAGGCGGTCAAGCCGGCCAAGGGTATGGCCGCCGCGTCGCTAAAGGCCAGCCCTGACGGACAGGGCGCTACCTCGTCGGCTTCAAGCACAGCGTATTCCGCATGCACGCCTCCATGGAATCGGTTGCTCATGCCGAAAACCGGCTGGCCCACCACAAGGCCACGAACCTGGTCACCCACCCGGGTGATCACACCGGCCATGTCGAGACCACTGATCCGTGGGAGTGGTTCGCGGTCGAGAAATCCCAGGAAGGAACGGAACGTGCCCTTGCGCAACAGGATATCCTTGGGGTTGAGTGCGCCGGCGCGCACTTTCACCTGGACCTGCCCGGGGCCAACGGTGGGCTCCGGCCAGTCATCCACCCATTCCAGCACGTTGGGTTGTCCAAAAGCCCGGTAAACAATGGCTTTCATGGCGATTCTCCCTGTCCATCGGCGAGGGGTTTGACGCCATTGTAGTCACGAACCGGCGGATTGTCCTTGCAACGATACAGGGCCGTGTGACAAGACACGACCCTGCGCACACTCTTTACCTGGCGGTTAGGGGTTGCGGAAATCGGCTTTCGGACCGAGGTAATACCACCAGTTCACTACCATGCAGACGGCGTAGAAAGCGGCGAAGGCATAGAGCGCGTTTTCCGGGGTAGCCGCCTTGATCTGTTCGCCAAACACCTTGGGAATGATAAAGGCGCCATAGGCGGCAACAGCCGAGGTCCAGCCCAGGACCGGCCCAGCCTGCTCGGTGTTGAAGACCTTGGCAATCGTACGGAAGGTGGACCCATTACCAATGCCGGTAGCCGCGAACAGCACCAGGAACAGCAGCAGGAAGGGGACGAAGAAGTCCTGCGGTGTCTGGGACGCATAAGCCTGCTGCATGTAGTAGGCCACGCCCAGTGAGCTGACGATCATCACTACGGCCACGATGCCGGTAACCAGGGCTCCCCCAACCTTGTCCGCAATCCACCCGCCGACCGGACGGATCAGGGCCCCGATGAATGGCCCCATCCAGGCCCACATCAGCGCCGAGGGACCGGCCGGGTTCGGCGTGTCATGGGTCATCACGCCATCCACCATGATGTGCTGATAGCCGAAGATCACCTTGATGGCGAGACCAAAGCCGGCGGAAAAACCAATGAAGCTGCCAAAGGTCATGGTGTAGATCAGGCTCATCACCCAGGTGTGCTTATTGGAGAAGATCCTGAACTGGCGCTGCAGATTCGGCTTGATCTCACCCGGGATCAGCTTCAGGAGCATAACGGTAGCGAACAGGATGCCCGCGATGACAGGCCACTTGACCCAATCCGGCGTCCCCAGCCCAACCGGCTGCGGCAGGATGATGTAGAGGCCAACGGCGGCAGTGAAAAAGCCGATGAGCAGCATCCCCGTCATCTTGCCAAAGGCACTGAGGGGGCTGCCGATGTTGGGCGATACGCCTTCCGTGCGGATATTGTCCATGCCGAACCAGCCGGCGAATGCCAGCGGGATCAGGAACAGCAACCAGACATAGCCCGCATTGTGGATATAGGTCTCACTGCCGGCGGGAATCTTGCCGATCAGCGTCCCAGAACCGTTTTCCAGAACCATCGGCGCGCCGCCGAAGACACCAATGGTCATGAACAGCGGCACCAGGATCTGCATGGTGGTCACACCGGCATTCCCCAGCCCGGCGTTAAGCCCCAGCGCCAGCCCCTGCTTGCTCTTGGGGAAGAAGAAGCTGATGTTGGACATGGAAGAGGCGAAGTTGCCACCGCCAATACCGGAAAGAAACGCCAACAGCTGGAAGATCCAGAGAGGCGTTTCCTTACTCTGCAGAGCCAGCCCCGTACCGAAAGCGGGAATCATGAGCAGGGCGGTGGTGAAGAAAATGGTGTTGCGACCACCCGCAATGCGGATGAAGAAACTGCTCGGGATACGCAGCGTGGCCCCTGTGAGCCCGGCTATCGCGGTCAGTGTAAACAGCTCGTCCTTGGGAATCGGGAAGCCCAGGTTGTCCATCTGGACGGTAATAATGCCCCAGTAAAGCCAGACCGCGAACCCGCACAGCAGACTCGGTATGGAAATCCAGAGATTGCGGTTGGCGATTGTCTTACCCTTCGACTCCCAGAAGTCAGGGTCTTCAACATCCCACTTATAGAGATCACCCATGATAAGGCTCCGGGTTAATGTGAATGGATTGGCGTGGGCGGGAGGCTGGCCCTCCCGCCAGTGTTTCAGCGTGTCTCGGCCTTGCCCTCATGCCCGTAGTCAGGCTGGATCTCGGGAAGATCAAAGGCGCTTGCGGTGTCGCCGCGCTCCGAATGGCGGCGCTGCTCCATCCGCACGATGGCGCCATGCATCCACAGCAGCGAAACCAGCACCAGCAGGAACAGCAGCATGAAGCAGCTGGTCCAGACCCCGAGCAGGTCATTCAGGCCGCCAAACATGATGGGCAGGAAGAAGCCGCCAAGCCCGCCGATCATGCCGACAAGGCCACCGACCGAGCCCACATGGTCGGGGTAATAGACCGGGATATGCTTGTAGACCGCCGCCTTGCCGAGAGACATGACAAAGCCCAGGGCAATGGTCAGCACCACGAAGAGGGTCAGCGGTATGCCAAAGGCGAACTCGATCGTGCCATCAATGCCCTGAACGATGTAGCGGGTCTGCGGGTAGCTCAGAACGAACAGGCACAGCAGCGACACGCCATAGGTCAGGTACATCACCGTGCGCGCGCCCATGCGGTCGGACATCCAGCCCCCGAGGGCCCTGAAAACCGACGCTGGCAGGGCATAGAGGGCAGCGAGCATGCCGGCCTGTTCCAGACCCAGGTCGTAGACATTGACGTAGTAGTTGGGCAGCCAGGAGGCGAGCGCCACAAAGGCGCCAAAGACAAAGAAGTAGTACAGCGAAAAGCGCCAGACCTGAAGGTTTTTCAGCGGTGCCAGCTGTTGCTTGACCGGGGTGGGCTGGGCGCCTTCTTCTCTGCGGCGCTTGAGGCGCGGGTCATTCTCGGTCATGAACCAGAAAACGACGGCCATGGCAGCGAGAACGACGGCGTAGACCTGAGCGGTCATTTCCCAGCCAAGCGCAACGACGAGAAAGGGAGCCCCGAAGTTGGTGACAGCGGCACCCACGTTACCCGCCCCGAAAACACCGAGGGCTGTTCCCTGGTGCGTTTTGTCATACCACTCAGAGGTATAGGCAATGCCGACGATGAAAGACCCGCCGGCCAGACCGATACCCAGGGCCGCAACCAGGAAAAGACCGTAGGTTGTGACAGTGGAAAGAAGGAAAACCGCCACGGACGTGGCCAGCATCAGGATGGTGAAAACCAGCCGACCCCCGAAGCGTTCGGTCCACATGCCAAGGAAGATCCGGCTGATCGACCCCGTCAGAACCGGCGTCGCCACCAGGATCCCGAACTGCGTATCCGACAGCCCCAGGTCCTGCTTGATCTTGACCCCGATCACGGAAAAGATTGTCCAGACCGCGAAACAGACAGTAAAAGCCAGTGTGGAAAAAGCGAGCGCCTTATGGGCTCGCGGTGGATCGTATTCGTGTTCGCTCAGCATCGTTAGCTCCTATTCCGGTCAGCGGCCACAGGGCGTTTTGCGACCCTATGGCACAGATTAACCAGAAAGGAACCTTTTACATACAGGTTTATTTCCAAATAATCAGTAACCTCCCCACATAGGGGTAGAAGCGGAAAAATTGAGGTATCTCAAAACGGCTTCCACAGGGCCAACACAAAGATAACCCCCAACTGAAACAGGGCTGTCAGAGCCGCCGCCGTCCTCCAGGCCGGCGAACGGCCACGGTCCAGGGCCCACTTGCCAGCCAGGATGTAACCAACCAGAAGGATCACCTTGGCGGTCAGCCAATGGTGAACGAACGGCAACCAGCCCGTGATTGCCAGGAGTCCAAAAGCGGCGGCCAACAGGACGGTATCGTTCGCATGGGGGATCCAGCGCAGGGGGGTCTCACGCCACCCTGGCCGGCCCATAGCGTCCAGCCCCAGACGCAGCAGCATCAGCCCGGCCGTCAGACAGGCCGTCAGCATGTGCACGCCCTTGATGATGTGATAGAACTCCATTGTCGACTCCCGTCACTAAGATTTATTAAAAATATATCTTAAATGGGTTACACTGTGGCTGTCATGCAGTATGGCAGCAGCGCGATGACGGACTGGCTCATGCTCATTAAAGCGTTCTGGCGCGCGCTCGCTGGCGCAGCGGTGCTCCTTGGTGCCCTGGGCGTGGCCCTGCCCGGGCTGCCCACGGTGCCCTTCCTTCTGGTCGCCGCCTGGGCCGGGAGCCATGGCTGGCCGGAGCTCGAGCAACGCCTGCTGGCGCATCCGCACTACGGGCCCGCCATCCGGGCCTGGCGGGAGCACCGTGCCATACCCAAACGGGCGAAATGGGGAGCCTCGGTACTGATCGCCATCAGCGTGCTCATGCTGGTGATCTCGCCAGTGCCGCAACTGCTGCGCTGGCTGCTGCCCCCGTTACTGCTGTGCGTCACAATCTGGCTCTGGAGTCGACCCGATGGCTGAAACCCCCAATACACCACCCCGCCTTTCCCCTGTCACGCTGTTCAATTACCCCTTCCGGATTTTCTTCCTGTCGCTGGCGGTGCAGGCGGTACTGATTGTTCCGCTCTGGGTCGGGGCCGTTACGGGGCGCCTTGAATTGCCGCTGGCCCTGCCGGCACTGGCCTGGCACCAGCACGAAATGCTCTTTGCCTGGCTGCAGGCCGCCATTGCCGGCTTCCTTCTGACAGCCGTCTGTGTCTGGACGGGCACCACCCGCACCCATGGTTGGCCACTGGCCGGGCTCTGGAGCGTGTGGCTACTGGGCCGGCTCCTGATGACCCTGGGAGAATCCCTGCCTGAATGGCTGGTCATCGGCGTTAACCTCCTGTTCCTGCCCCTGGTGGCCCTGGATGCCGGGCGGCGCGTATGGCAGGCACGCCAGCCGCGCCAGATCCCGATCCTGCTGGTGCTGCTGGGCCTCTGGCTGATGCAGGCGGTGTTCCTCATCACCGGCAGCGGCACCGCCCTGGACGGCGCACTGCTGATGGCCATAACCATGATGCTGATCATCGGTGGCCGCATCACGCCCAACTTCTCCAAGGGGTGGCTGCGCACCCGGGGCTACGACACCGATGACATCGCGACCCTTCCCTGGCTGGAGAAGGCGGTTCTGGCCATCATGGCCTTGACGTTCGTGAGCGTTCTGATGCTACCGGATCCTGTGACAGGAGTGCTTGCCCTGGTGGCCGGGGCACTGGTACTGGCCCGGATCCTGTTGTGGCGCGGGTGGCGGGTAGCCCGGGACCCGCTCCTGTGGATCCTGCACCTGTCACTGCTGTGGATTCCCGTGGGGCTCTGGCTGCTGGCCGCCAGTCGCCTCGGGGATGCTCCCGAGACGGTCTGGGTTCACGCCACTGGCCTCGGCGCCATGGGCGGATTGATCCTGGGTGTGATCAGTCGGGTGGTTCTGGGTCATACGGGACGCACACTGACGCTGCCTAGCGGCATGGTCACAGCCTTCGTGATGATCCATCTGGGCGCCCTGCTGCGGGTTGTTACCGGCGCCGGAGGCATGGCCTGGCAGACCGGCATCAGTGTGAGCGCACTTCTGTGGATGATCGCCTTCGGGCTCTTCCTCGTCCGTTATACCGGCATCCTGCTGCGGCCGCGGGTCGACGGGAGGCCAGGCTGATGCGACTCACCAGCCACACTGACTATGCGGTGCGCATGCTCATCTTCCTGGCCCTGCGTGAAGGGCAGCTGGGCACCATCCGCGAGGTGGCCAGCGCCTACGCCATCTCCCGCAACCACCTGATGAAGGTGGCCCATGAACTCCAGGGCCACGGCTACCTGAGGACCCTACGGGGCAAGGGCGGCGGCCTGCGCCTGGCACTGCCCCCGGAGCAGATCAGGCTGGGCGACCTGGTCCGGACCATGGAGCCGGACCTGAAGATGGCGGAATGCTTCGGGTGTGACAACCAGTGCGTGATCACGCCCAGCTGCCAGCTGAAGTTCGTTCTGGATGAAGCGTTGGGGAATTTCCTGAAGGTTCTGGACGGTTACAGCCTGGCCGACGTGACCTCACCACGGGCCCACAAGCTGCGCGAGCACCTGGCCCTGAGCCTCGAAGGCGAGCCCACTCCGGCTCTCAAGGACGCTTCTGATGCCTGACAGGGTGAGCGCTCACAGCGCTCCCAGTTTCAGGCCCCCATGCTGGTCACCCACCAACTGTTCAAGGAAGGCCAGGTCCCGAAGTCCGATGGGGCTGCGACCAGGCGCCAGAACCCCCTCGCGCCGGAAATCGTTGAGAACACGCGAAACGGTCTCCTCCCGCACACCCAGCATCAGCGCCACCTGTTTCTGGCGACAGGGAAGACGAATCTCACAGCTGCCCTGCTCCTCATGCAGCTGCAACAGGAAGGCAGCCACCCGCTGGTCGGCGGAACTGGCCGTAAAAAAATCCACCTGGTTGAAGGAACGCTGCAGGCGCTCGCTCGCCTGCTCCAGAAGGCGGGCTGCAAAGGGCCCGTTCGCCTCGGCCAATGCACGCAGCTGGGCCGCGGGTACCCCAACAACCCGACTGGGCAGGGTCGCCCGATAGCTCATGATGTAGCCACTGTCGTTGAGAAAAGCCGCCGTCAACGCCACCAGCCGGCCAGGGCCATGGGCGCAGAAGAACTTTTCGTCGCCATTTTCGGTGTAGCGCACGCCAGCCAGCTGACCCGTTTCAACCAGAGCACAGTACCGCGCCGGCCCATGTTCACTGAACACGAGTTCCCCCGAACGCGCCTCCAGCCGCACACTCGCCCCCACCAGCTCATCAAGCTCATGCCGGGACAGGCACCGGAACGGGCTGTGCGCCAGCAGCTGCTCACGCAGGTATCGCGCTTCGTCGTTCTGGATCCGTGTCTCGTGCATACACCTGAATCGCTCTCTTAATGGGCAGGCCCGGCCTACCCCATGAATTCCTGCAGCCCCGACCGGTCCAGAATAGTGACCTCGCGCTGAGACACCTGGACCAGCCCGCGCTCACGCAGCTCCCTAAGCACACGTGACAGTGTTTCCGGCTGCATGGCCAGTTGCGAGGCCAGCAGCCCCTTGGGCAAAGGCAGCTCCAGAACCAGCCCACTATTACGCCGTTCCCCATCCGGTATCAGGCTCAACAGGTACTGGACCAATCGCTCGCGGGCGTTCTGTGCTCCCAGGATGGTTCGATCCTCGACCGTCTGGGACATGGCCGCCGCCACGTACCGCATGACATTCATCATGTAATCCGAACGCCCAGCGACCATGTCTCTCAACAAGGCACCGCTGAACGACCGTACCCGGGTCGCTTCCAGGCATTGGGCGTACCAGGGATAGCAACCATCCGGTGAACAGGCCGGCACTTCGGCAAGTACCTCATCAGTCCCGGCACTGCCGAGCACGCGCTCGCTGCCCTGGTCCGTCACCCGGAACAGCTTCACCGAGCCGCTCAGAACGATGAAAAACCGCTCGGCTTCGTCGCCCTCGCGACACACCATGTCGCCCGGGCCCAGGTCATGGAGGCGGCTACGCTGGCAGAGGCTCGCCAGGTCCTGGTCGCTCAGGTCCTGAAAAAAGGGGTGCCGGTGAATGGAGCAGTGCTCCAGGCGTGGGCACAGCAGTGGCTCCGCCAGCCGGGCATGGGTCACGTCGGCCAGTTTGATCGCATCACAGGATGTCAAGGCAGCCTCCTCGGTTTGACCGTTATAGGTAATGGGGATCTTCTGCCTTGACATATTACAAAATCCTGCCCTCTCAGACTGCATCTCTTAGGTGGTACTCCCCGCAATCGGTTGGCGCTCTCACACTGCCACAAAGATTTATCTGTAATGAATCTTATGAAACAAAATCACGGATCGCAACCCTCTATTGATACGCATCAATTCATGATGTCGAGCTGGCTTATCACGTAGCCAGCGAAAACGATCAGGGTTGTGGGGTCATGGAGGGGAAGATACCGCCCCCAATTCACAGAATATTGATTTATCTAATTTACATCTTCAAGGTTGCATTGGATAATCAAATCAGTCACGGAATTGCCGTGCAGACCCCAAAGCCATGACCGGGAGGACACGCCCATGTCCGAGGGACTGACCCGAAACGCCGCGCGCAATATCTTCTATGGGGGCTCGACGATCTTTTTCCTGATCTTCGCGGGCCTGACCCTGCATACCCACTACTACATGAGCACCACCTCAACCAACAGCGAAGCGCTGGACGAGGGTGTGATTGCTGGCAAGGAGGTTTGGGAGGAACATTCCTGCATCAACTGCCACACCATCATGGGCGAGGGGGCCTATTTCGGGCCCGAACTGTCCAACGTCTGGCACCGCTATGGCGGACGCGAGAACCCGAAGGCCGCCCGGGCGGGCATCAAGGGCTGGATGAAAGCCCAGCCCACGGGCGCGCCGGGGCGCCGGCAAATGCCCCAGTTCAACCTAAATGAACAAGAGCTGGATCATCTGGTGGATTTCTTCAAATGGGTGGACGGTATCGAGACCCATGACTGGCCACCGCATAAATCCGGCTAACCGTGCCCACAACCCACTCCGTCCGTTCATCCAGGGAGAGAACCGATGAAGTATGAAACCCAGAAAGTGGCCCTGCCGTTCTTCGCGGTGGCCATGGCGCTGTTCGCGCTGCAGATCTGTTTCGGGCTGATGGCGGCCACCGTCTACGTCATGCCTGAATTCCTCTCGGAGGCCATGCCCTTCCACATCATGCGCATGAGCCATACCAACCTGCTGCTGGTCTGGCTGCTGATCGGCTTCTTTGGCGCCACCTACTACCTGTTGCCGGAGGAAGCCGAGACCGATCATCACTCACCAACCATGGCCTACCTCCAATTGGCCATTTTCGCCGGTGCCGGCGCTGCCGCGCTGATCGGATACCAGTTCGGCATCCATGGCGGTCGTCATTACCTGGAACAGCCGGTCTATGTGAAGGTCCTGCTCACCATCTCGTTCCTGATGTTCCTGTACAACAACACCCGGACCGTCATGAAAGGCCGGCGCACCTCGGTCTCGACCGTACTGCTCCTGGGTCTCTGGCTCGCCGCCATCTTCTGGCTGTTCTCGTTCTACACGCCGGACAACCTGGCCCAGGACAAGCTCTGGTGGTGGTGGATCGTACACGTCTGGGTTGAAGGCGTCTGGGAGCTGATCATGGCCTCCATCCTTGCCTACCTGCTGATCAAGATGACGGGTGTGGACCGCGAGATCATCGAGAAGTGGCTGTACGTGATCGTGGGCCTGGTGCTGTTCTCCGGCCTTCTGGGCACCGGCCACCACTACTACTGGCTGGGCACCCCGGGTTACTGGCAGCCCATTGGCAATATCTTCTCCTCCATGGAGGTCATTCCCTTCTTTGCCATGGTGGTCTTCGCCTTCTACATGTTCTGGAAGGGCTCCCGGGAGCACCCGAACAAGGCGGCCATGCTCTGGACGCTCGGCTGTGCGGTGATCTCCTTCTTCGGGGCCGGCGTCTGGGGTTTCATGCACACCCTGTCCTGGGTCAACTACTACACCCACGGCACCCAGATCACCGCGGCGCACGGGCACCTGGCGTTCTTCGGCGCCTACGCCATGCTCAACATGGCCATCATCACCTACGCCATGCCGCAGATCCGCCGGCTCCAGCCCTACAATCAGATCATGAACATGTGGTCGTTCTGGATCATGGTGGGAGGGATGTGCTTCATGACCTTCACGCTCACCTTCGCGGGTGTGATCCAGACCCACATGCAGCGGGTTCTGGGCAAGGACTTCATGACCGTCCAGGGCCAGCTTGATGTCTTCTTCATCATGCGGCTTGGCTCCGGGGCGGTTGTAGCGTTGGGCGTGGTGCTGTTCCTCCTGTCGATCTTTGGACCGGCTCGGGAACAGCTGCCCGCCCATGTGAAAGGCAACGGCGGTAACGGGAGCGGCCAATGACAGCGGCCGAAGCGCCCTATTACGAGCCGGTCGGCCACGAATGCGAGCTGTTCGAGTATGCATTCCACCGCAAACTCCCACTGCTGCTGAAGGGCCCGACCGGCTGTGGCAAGACGCGCTTCGTCAGCCACATGGCGGCGCGCCTGGGCCTGCCCCTGCAGACGGTGGCCTGTCATGACGACCTTACGGCTTCCGACCTGACCGGGCGCTACCTGCTGCAGGGTGGCGAAACGGTCTGGACGGACGGGCCGCTCACCCGGGCGGTCCGCCATGGCGGTCTCTGCTACCTGGATGAGGTGGTGGAGGCCCGCAAGGACGTGACCGTGGTCATGCACCCGCTGACCGACGACCGGCGGGTACTGCCGCTGGACCGCACAGGGGAGATCCTGGAGGCACCAGATGACTTCATGATGGTGGCCTCCTACAACCCCGGCTATCAGCATGTCTTGAAGTCGCTCAAACCCAGCACCCGCCAGCGCTTCGTGGCGCTGGAGCTGGACTTCCCGCCCCCGGAGCAGGAACTGGCCATCGTGATGCACGAAACCGGCCTGAGCCGGGAGCGGACCACCGCGCTGATCAACCTTGCGGGACGACTGCGCGAGCTCAAGGGGCAGGACCTGGAGGAGGCGGTCTCCACCCGCCTGCTGGTCTACTGTGCCCGCTTGATGGAAGCCGGACTGCCGGTACTGCAGGCCTGCCAGGCCTCGCTGGTGGAACCGCTGAGCGATGATCGCGATGTGCGTGAGGGACTGATGGAAACCATAAGGGCCACTTTCGGGGGCTGAGGAGACGCCTGTTTGGCATCCTTCTTTGAGGTTGAGGAACTTGCCGGAGAACTCTGGCACCGCTGGGCCTCGCGGGCCGTCAGTTACCCGCGCTACCCGCAAGCCGGCATTGCTCTGGCAACCCTTGAGGGCAGCCTGGGCGTGTTCTTCCGGGCCATGGGCGGGCCGGGCGCCATTCCAGTCAGCGCCGTTGAACCCCGGAGCTCGGGCCACCGGCTGACCTTCCGCCAGAAGCTCGGCTTTGACCGGGAAAGCCTCGACATGGCGTTCCGGGATGACGACCAGCTTCTGCTGCCTCCCAGGATGGACTACTTCCCAAGCCAGGCCCTCAACCGGGGTGCCTACCATTGGCTGACCGCCCTGCTGACCCTGCTGCCCGAACCGGAACCGACCCAATCCGCCCTGCGGGCGGACCTGGACTGGTTGCGGGCAGTGCACCAGGCCGAAAGTATCCTGGAACGGGACTTTCCGGGGCTGGCGGCCACTGGCGCCGCCTGCCGGCAGCACCTTCTCTCGGTCCGCCCCCGACAGCGGCTGCCGGCCTGGGAGGACGCCGTGGACCACGTCATCCGGGTGCTTCTGGGCGAGAAGCGCGATCCCGTGTCCCGGGAACGGGAACAGGCGCTGGCATGGGTGCTGGACGGCCATGATCAATCGCTCCCGGCCACGGCACCTGCCGGTTACCGCCCGCCACTGCCCGTCCCCTTCTGGGGTCAGCGCCGCCCTGGCCTCCACGCGGGCACCCCCAAGGAACCGGAGGACGGCGAGGATCCTCGCCAGGGTGCGACCCCCGAGGCCGAAGGCGGCAAACGCCAGGCCACGCGCCGCCGCCAGGACCAGAGCGAACGTGACGACCCACTGGCGCTGAACATCTTCGAGAAGATGCTGTCCTGGACGGAGATGGTCAACGTGAACCGCCCGGTTGAGGACGAAAATGAAGACGACGCCCGCAAGGCCGCGGAACAGATCGAGGAGATCACCCTGAGCCCGCACCGAGAGAAGACCGCCTCACGCCTGAAGGTGGAGCTGGACCTGAGCCCGGACGCACCGGACATTGGGGCTCTCAGCGGGCCGGTCACCTACCCGGAATGGCATTTCCGCAAGAACCGCTACCTGAATGACCAGTGCCGGGTCTACCCGGCCGTGCAATCCACGGAAGGCGAAGACTGGCGCCCCGACGAAGGCACCCGCAAGCGCATCCGCCGCGTCCAGCGCCAGTTCGAGGCCCTGCAGCCCCAGCGCCAATGGCTGCGGGAACAACCGGATGGTGATGAGTTCGACATGGACGCGCTCATCCGCAACCGCTGCGACATCCAGGCCACCGGCAACGGCTCGGAACGCATCCACCAGGCCCTGCTCACCCAGACCCGGGACCTGGCCGTAACCCTGCTGGTGGACACCTCGCTTTCCACCGAGTCATGGCTTGAGGACCGCCGGGTCCTCGATGTGGAAAAGGAAGCGCTGCTGGTGCTCTGCCACGGCCTGGCCGCCTGTGGCGATGATTTCAGCATCCATGGATTCACCTCCCGGCGCCGCCACCACGTGGAAGTCAACACGCTCAAAGGGTTCCAGGAACGGGTGGACGACACCGTGCGCCGCCGTATCCAGGCGCTCAAGCCCGGCCACTACACCCGCATGGGCGCCGCCATACGCCATGTCAGCCAGGAACTGGCCGAGCGCGGCAACCGCAACCGCCTGCTGCTGGTGCTGACCGACGGCAAACCCAATGATACGGACTACTACGAGGGACGCTACGCCCTGGAGGACACCCGCAAGGCGGTACTGGAAGCCCGCCAGCAGGACGTGCGCACCTTCGGCATCACCATCGACCAACAGGCGCGCCAGTACTTCCCCTGGGTCTTCGGGCGCGGGGCCTACCACATCGTGCAGCGCCCGGAACAGCTGAGCGCGGCGCTGCCCGGCGTCTACCAGCAGATCGCAGGAGTCTGACCATGCACCGACTGCCCCTTTCCCTGGCCCTGCTGCTCGCAAGCGCCACTCTCGCGGGTTGCGGCGAAGCACCGGTTCCCGAAGGCTGTGGCCCCGAGGCCAGTGCCATCGACAAGACCGCCATGGACGGCACGCCCATGAGCGAATGCGCCGGCCCCCAGGCCCAGGCCTGCCTGGCGGCCAGTGGCAGCAAGCACTACTTCTGCAGCACCGCCGACCTGCTTGCGTGGCAGAAGGGGCTGGATGAGGACCAGGGCGCGATCGTCAC
Source organism: Salicola sp. AFF1 (assembly GCF_056783195.1). NCBI lineage: Bacteria > Pseudomonadati > Pseudomonadota > Gammaproteobacteria > Oceanospirillales > Halomonadaceae > Salicola > Salicola sp. AFF1. The sequence goes on along the minus strand of NZ_JBXAYL010000018.1, from coordinate 28,885 downwards.
CTTCACGCGCGACCTCTCGGATGTGGACTGGAACCCTGACGATGCCGGCGACTGGGTCACCATGCATACGGCCTGGTACGTGGTCGACCACGAGCGGGATAACGGCCAGGGCGAGACACCCCCGGTGGGTTTCTCCGATCTGGGGGATGCGGAAATCTTCGCCAGCAAGTACGGCGGCCGGATACGCAGCCACCCTGAAACGCCCAACCACTGAGCCACCGAAATGGCTCCCGAACTGACCTTGGTCAATTAAAAACCAAACAACAATCGTTATCATATGCATGAACGATTCAATCATGCAGTGGAAAGGTATGATAACGATGAAAAACCATCTACTACGCTTGGGAGCGGCCCCCCTGACCGGGTTGGCTCTTGTGAGCGGCGCGGCCGCAACCACCCTTGAGGCGCCCCCTGTAATCATTGAGGGTAAGCGGATCCAGGGGGTACAGCCCACCCTGGAGGAAAGCCAGCAGTCATTGAGCCGCACCCCGGGTGGTGTGAACGTCATCGACGTGGCCAAAGGCGACCGGCAACAGAATACCCTGTCCGATGCCTTGGCGCTGCAGCCCGGGGTGATGATCCAGGAGTTCTTTGGCGGCAATGACCAGCCACGGCTCAACATCCGGGGCTCCGGCATCCAGAGCAACCCACAGGCCCGCGGTATCCGGCTGCTGCGTGATGGCCTCCCCATCAATCTTGCGGATGGCTCCTATGTGATCGGCGCGCTGGAGCCCCGGCTCGCCTCCCACATGGAGGTTTACCGGGGCGCCAATGCGGTTGAATACGGCGGAACCGCGCTTGGCGGGGCCATCAACCTGGTTTCTCCTACCGGACGCACCCACCCCGGAACGGCGCTCGAACTCAGCGGGGGCAGCTTTGGCCAACGCCTGATTGAGGTTTCCCATGGCGCCACCGAAGGCAATCGGGATTATCACATCACGGGCACGTTCTCGGAAGCGGACGGCTTCCGCAGACACAACGACTCCCGCCGTGGAGTGCTGGGCGGCAACCTGGGGTTCGCTCACGTGGACGGGGGCGAGACCCGGCTCTATTTCGAGCACGCGGGCCTGGAGTTCGATATACCCGGCCCCCTCAACCAGGCCCAACTGGCGGAAGACCCAGAACAGGTTAACCGGGGTGTTGTGCCCGCGCCGCCCCCGAAACGCCAAGCCGGCTCCGAGAGCGTCGGGCCCAACGTCCTCCGCGACCGGCCCTGGCGGGAATCACGTTTCACGAGGGCGGCTGTCCGCACCACGACGCCCACTGATGCAGGTCGGGCTGAGTTCGGCCTTGGCTACCAGCATGGCGATGACACCTTTGCCTCGCCCACCAACGTAAGGGAAAGCGACAGCGACGATCTCAGCGCCCAGGCCGCGATCGAGATCACGGATACGGGCACCGGCGGCACCCTCAATCTCGGTGTTGATGCGGCCCTGGGTGAGATGACGCGTGAATTCAGCGCCAACGAAGAAGGCAGCGTTGGAAGACCCTTCGCCAAGAACGACCTGACGGCCGTCACCACCATGCTGTTCGGCGATTACCGCCACCCGCTGGCCAAACACTGGACACTGGTCACGGCGGCCCAGTTGATCCACGCGGTGCGAGACGTGGATGAAGCCTTCGCAACCCCCGGCCAGCGGCCCCGCTATAACGCCGGTGCCGGCCAGTACGAGCAGATGCAAACGGACAGCGCGGTCGAGCGGCGCGAGACCTATAACGGCATTAATGCCAGACTGGGCATCCTCTTTGAACCAGGTGACCATACGGCCTGGTTTGCCAACCTGAGCCAGAGCTATGAGCCCCCAACCTTCCTCGAGATCCTGTCCCCGGCCGGCACGGATCCCACCAACAGCGCCACGCCGAACATCGGGCCCGGTGTTATCGGGGCGGCGCCGCTCGACGCCCAGAGCGCGATCACCTTCGAGGCGGGTACACGCGGCCAATGGCAGGACCTGAGCTGGGACATTGCCGCCTATTACAGCCGTCTCGAGGATGAGCTGCTCACGGATGAAGCCTTCACCGGCGGATTCGGTACCACCTCGAACTACTCGGACAACACCACACGCGAAGGGCTTGAGCTGGGGCTTACCTGGCGGATGGCGGACAGTCTTGTGCAGAAAGGCGACCAGTTGCGGTTCCAGAATGCGTATGACTACAGCAACTTCCGCTTTGACGGCGGCAAGTTCGATGGCAACCGGATCGCCGGTATCCCGGAGCACCGGCTCCAGGCGGAACTCGCCTATGAACAGGCCAACGGGTTCAGCATCGCCCCCAAGGTGCTCTGGCTGCCGAGCGATACCCCTACGGACCATGCCAACACGATCGAACAGGAAAGCTACACTCTGCTCGGGCTCAGGATGGGCTATGATCCCGGCGGCGCCTGGTCCGTCTACCTTCAGGGCGAGAACCTGACGGACCAGGCCTACGCGGCCAGCTACCTGATCCGGGACAGGGTTCCCAACCCGGGGCCGCCCAATGCCACCCCGGAACAGGTCACCTCCTTCCTGCCGGGCACCGGCCGTGCCATCAATGCGGGCATCCGCCTGGAATTCTGACCCCAAGGGCCCCGTTTGACGGGGCCTCTCGCCCAATCCCTTTTGCTCTTCTTATCCATCTTGGGTTTTCCTCCCGTTCTGCCTGTCTTCTAGGCTCATACGCCAAGATGCAGTACGGTATAATAGGGTTTTTATCCAGGTCACAAAGTCCTCTGGAGACCCACGATTCCAGAATGCCGCAAGGGATTAGGCGCTCATTGGTACAACCCATCCAAAATCATCAGCAAAAATTGACCAGACCATCATGCACGCTGAGCGTGAGATCGAATTGATGCTCAAATACCGCAGATACTTGCTTCCACATAGGGTCATCGGCCAGGTGTATGTGGGCGACATCGCGGTTATGGGGGTCACCGAGGCGGAACCTGGGACGCTGGGATGATCGAATACAAAAGCGGAGACATTCTGCGTGAGGATGCCGAAGCCCTCGTCAATACCGTCAACTGTGTCGGCGTGATGGGGCGAGGCATTGCGCTCCAGTTCAAGAAGGCCTTCCCCGGAAACTTTACGGCTTATGCCAAGGCATGCAAGAACGACGAGCTCCAGCCCGGTCGAATGTTCGTGTTCGAGACCGGCCAATTAACAGCCCCGCATTACATCATCAACTTCCCCACCAAGCGGCATTGGCGCGGCAAAAGCCGAGTCGCGGATATCGAGGCCGGTCTGGCCGACCTGGTGGACACCATCCGTCAATACGGTATCGGTTCCATCGCCATCCCGCCACTAGGCAGTGGTCTCGGTGGCCTGGAATGGTCAGAGGTAAAGAATCGGATCGAGGCGGCGCTACAGCCCGTTAACGATGTTCGGGTTCTGGTTTATGAGCCGAAAGGCGCGCCAGCTACGGAGGAGATGGTGCACTATCGTGAAGCACCGAAGATGACCGCCGGGCGTGCGGCGTTGGTGGAACTGATGGAGCGTTACCTGCGCGGCCTGCTCGATCCCTTCGTGAGTCTCCTGGAAGTACACAAGCTCATGTATTTCATGCAGGAGGCCGGAGAGCCTCTGCGGCTGAAGTACCGCCAAGCACCTTATGGCCCCTATGCCGAGAACCTCCGTCATGTGCTCAATGCCATCGAGGGGCATATGGTGTCCGGCTATGCCGACGGGGGCGACGCACCGGATAAACCGCTGGAGCTGGTGCCGGGCGCGACACGAGAGGCCGCCGCGTTTCTTGAACAGCACAGCGACACATTAGCCCGTTTCGACCGGGTTTCGGCCCTGGTAGAGGGGTTCGAATCACCGTTCGGCCTGGAACTGTTGTCCACGGTCCATTGGATCATGAAGCATGAAACGCCTCGCTCCGTGGAGGAAGTGGTGGAACATGCCCATGCCTGGAGCGAGCGTAAACGGCAATTCACGCCGCGTCAGATTGGTCTGGCTGTGGACGTTCTGTCGGGCAAGGGATGGGCCAGACTGGCCGGTTGAGGCAATGCTTCATTAACCCTTGAAGCTTCGGCTTCCCAGGCCATTATCAGGACTGCCCGCAGTTCCTTTGAGCTCCCGGTCCGTGACCCGTGCAGCGTCGGTGGCGATAGGCAGCGTACGCCGTCAAACCAGCCAATCCGACAACCGCCACCACCAAGGCATGCTCAAGTGATCCCAGCCACGCCATGGCGCCAACCACCCCGAATAGAGTGACCAGATGGGTGGCCAGGCAAGCAGCCAGCGCCAGGGTCGTGGAGACAAGACCGGTGCGGAACAGACGGTCCTTGAGCAACGGTGCCTGAGGGGAGGAATGCGCCTTTTTCATCATCGTGCTCCTCAATGTTTTGGGGGTTCATCAGCCCCGGCTCACGCCACCTCGAGCCGGGAGTCATCGAGACAATCACTCCTAACCGGGTCGACCATCCAACCTCGGACGAACAAGCATCGGCGCATAGCAAGCCAGATACAGCACAAACGCCGCGGCCCACAGCAGGAAGGCGGCAGCGACGCCAAGAGGCAGGAAGAAGCCGGGCCAGAGCAACGGCACCAGCACCCGGAGCAACGCGGCCGCGGATAGCGCCGCCATACTGATCCAGATGGGCCTGGGCACATCCAGAAGCCGCCCCGTGTGCCTCAGCCCGGCGATGCAGAACACCGACATGAGCGCGGTACCCACCGCGCCGATGGCGAACGCATGCCGCCCCAGATCCGCCGGCATGCCCTCCAGAAGCAGGCCAAGGCCTTTAAAAATCAATCCGAGCACGATCCACAGATAGGCCAATACAACCAGCAGAAGGAAGGGCTGTCCCATCGGGCGCCCCCAGGGCCATTCGGATAAGCGGTCAAGCTGGGAAGCTGCCGCGGCCAGCGCCACCCAACCGGTTACCGGATGGGAGGGCAAGAAAAACGCGACCCCGGTGTAGAGGCACAGCATGCCGATGGCAACACGGATCCGGGCCGGAGTGAGCCGGACCATGGCGCTGTAGCCACTGCGCTCCAGCGCCGAGGGAATCACCACGGCGGTGATGCGGGTCAGCGTGACGGCGACCATGAGGATGTAGAGGTGCAGGGCCAGATCCAGAAGTGCCGCCGGTTCAAACACAGCGCTGCTGCCGGCTGTCCGTGCCACGTGGAAAGCCATCTGGCTGGCACAGACCAGCAGCAGGAGTCCGGCAAGGCTCCAGTGGCGGCGGCCTGGCCGCGCCCTAAAATAGGGGGTGACCTCAAGGCAGAGAGCCAGCAGGAACAGGCAGGCGCCCACGCCGATCAGCCAGTCCGGCAATGACGCATCAAGCCAGAGCGCCAGCCTCGACACCAGCCAGAGACCAACCAGCATCAACAATCGCCGGCCCGCAACCGGCTCACGATCCGTCCAGCTCGGCAGTGCCGTCAGCAGAAAACCGGCCAGCCCCGCCCCCACCACGCCGAACAGCATCTCGTGACCATGCCAGAGCGCGGGATTCAGCCCCCCGTCACTGCTGCCGAATCGCCACAGCAACAGCAGCCAGGGAAGCAGGCTGACCGGCGCATAGACGGCGGCCAGCAGAAAGAAGGGCCGGAAGGCATAGGCAAGCACGGTTCTCATCCGTTACCACCCTTCCAGTAGAAGCCGGCATCCGGCAGGCCGCCACCGATGAAGTCACTGGACAGCGTTGCCAGCTCCCCAAAGAAATACTCGAGCTCTTCCCGAGCCTGAGTGGCCGTGGTCAGCTCAATGGGGGTCCGCTCCAGCGCGTCAGCCAGCACGGGCTGCGGCACATCATCACGTTGTGCACCGTCACGGGCGGCGGCATCACGGTTCTCGTTCACCCAGTCCACTGCCCCGGCCATCCTCTGCTGGACGGTTTCAATGAGTGCCGGCGCCTCTTCGACCAGTTCCCGTCGCGCCACCAGCCCGGCCTGGGGCAACGTCACGTCAGTGCCCGTCGCCTCATGCCAGGCGTTCTGCAGGTCCAGATCCTGCGCATTGAAGCCCATGTTCGCAGCCTGCCTGAGGGCCGCGCTGCGCAGCGGATCCGGCAGCACCACCGCATCCAGGCGCTTGGCAAGCAGCATCTGTACCGCCTCGAACGGGCTGCCGAGATAGGTCAGCCGGAAATCCTCGCGGCTCATGCCCTCGCGCTGGGCCACATAACGGAAGACCAGATCCGGCATGTCGCCCCGCCAGGGCACACCAATGCGCTGTCCGGCCAGCTCTTCCAGATGAGTGGCTGGCCCATCGCGCACCACCACGCCCAGCGTGCCCCGGATGAACACATTGAGCAGCACTACCGGCACGCCACGGTTGTAGAGGTTGGCCGCAACATTCGTGGGCGAGGCGGAGAGCTGGACGCTGCCACGCACAATCCAGGTCCTGAACTGGTCCGGGTCGCGCCAGCTCCGGAGTCGGGGATGGCGCCCGTGGGATTGCCAGTCGCCAGCGTCCAGCATCCGGGCCAGCACCACCCCCGGAAGCCCCGGCGGTGTGCCCACGGCCAGTTCCCGGGCGCCAGCCGCATAGGGGATCGGGCCCGGCATAAGGGCCATGCCGGCGGCGGCCAGCGCCCACCCGAGGCAGTCACGGCGTGTGCGGTTCATGATGGACTCGCCCTCTCTGTCAGGCCCTGGAAGGTGGTGGCGACGGCGCGATGCTCCAGAAGCGTGGCAGCCTCCCGGTACTGGAAGCTCGCATCCCGCTGACTGAACGACTGATCAAGACGTGTCTCGTGGACGATCCGTGAAGGCGGTGCCCCCATGACCACTATCCGATCCGCGAGCCGGGCCGCTTCCGTCAGGTCATGGGTCACCAGCACCGCCGTTAAACCATGCCGGCGCACGGAAGCGTGGAGCAGTGACTGTGCGTCCTGCCGCACGCCCACATCCAGCGCATTGAAGGGTTCATCCAGCAGGATGAGCGGCGCATCCAGCACCAGCGCGCGCGCCAGGGCAACGCGCTGTTTCAGCCCACCAGAGAGTTCATGGGGGTAGCCGTTCAGGTGGGCCTGGAGCCCCAACTCCGCCGCCATGGCGCGGACCCGCTCGCGCCGCTGCCGCGACGGAACCGCTCTGGCCCTGAGACCGAGCGCGATATTGTCGGTCACGCGCTGCCAGGGCAGCAGCCGTGGCTCCTGGAAGACCATGGCGCAGTCACCGGCACGCGTCACACGCCCCCCGGCAGGCGCTATCAGCCCCGCCGCGAGACGCAGCAGTGTTGTCTTGCCACACCCGGACGGCCCCACAATGCAGAGGATTTCGCCCTTTTCCACCCGGAACGACAAGCCCTCCAGCACCGTTGCCTGACCAGCGCGGCAGGCGACGTTTTCAAAATCCAGAATCGTGCTCAAACCATCTCCGTGCTGCGTACGCCAGAGCCCCTGCGCCAGGGTTCAAGCCAGCGTTGCAATGGCCTTAGCGCCCCGTGTTCCACAAACAGCAGCAACACCACCACCAACAGCATCCACGCCTGGGCCGCGGCGGTGTCCAGAGCCACCCTTGCCTGGGCCAGGCCCGCCCCAATGCCGGTCTCCATGGCAAACAACTCCGCCATTACGGTCACCTTCCAGGCCACGCCCATGGCGGTAATGAGCGCCGGAAACAGATAGGAGAGCAGGTGCGGGAGATAAAGCGCCCGCAGCCGGGCCACCGGCCCCAGCCCATAGACCTGTGCCAGTTCTTCCAGGTCGGGATCCCGGGTCCGCATACCGAGCTGGGCCCCGGCAAAGGTGATGGGAATGCTGGTGATCACCACGGTGAATACCGGCGTCATCAGGGTACTGCCAAACCAAAGCATGGCCAGCACAATCCAGGCGATCGGGGGAATGCCGAGCAGCACCGTGGAAACCGGCTCCAGCAGTCGCCCCAGCCCACGGGACATCCCCGCCAACGTTCCGGCCAGGGTCCCGACCAGGGCCGCCGCAGCAAAGCCCAGAAGGGCGCGACCAGCGGTCACAAGCGCATAGTGGAGCGCGTCTCCATGGCCCATCCGGTCCAGTAGTTCAGACCCGGCCTGGAGCGGTCCGGGCATCATGAAGTCGCCGTAGCGGGCATTGGCCCATTGCCACAACGCCAGGAACAACAGCAGGCCGGCCAGGGCGCCCACCCGGCTCAACAGGCCCTGCCAGAGACGGGCGCACCGGGGCATCCAGTGACTCCATGAATTGTTCCGTGAATCATTCGTATTCATTGTTGCAATCTAGCACAAGGCCTTGGCGGTTGTTGTTGATGGGTATCAATAACGGAGGCGGGTGAGGCGCCGGGGCATTATTTGACCGATTCGCTGGCCGCCCTCTCTGGTCAGTGAGACAGTGCCACTTTCGTAGACCCCTTAGCCAACGGACGCCCCTGAATGCCTTTACCGGATACCGAGCCATTCTGGCACCACCCTATTGCCCCGCCCGCCTCTCATTGGCACAGCAACGCGCTCGCGCGTCAGGACCACCTGACCAAGCCGCCTGGCTCCCTCGGCCAGCTGGAGTCCATAGCCTGCCGCCTCAGCGCCCAGCAGAACCAGCCGTTTCCGTCCGTGGCTCGCCCCTGGATCTCGGTATTCGCCGCCGACCATGGCATTGCCAACGATGGGATCTCGTTGATGGCGCGGGAGGTCACCGCCCAGATGATCAACAACTTCCTGGATGGTGGCGCGGGGATCAGTGTTCTGGCGGCTGAGTTCGGCGCGCACCTGGAGGTGATCGATACCGGCGTGGCAACGCCCTTCCCGGACCACCCCGCCTTGATCCGTTCCCCCATTGCCGCCGGCACCGGCAACATACGCCACGAACCGGCCATGACCGGCCCCCAGCTTGAGCAAGCCCTCGCCATTGGTGATGAGGCGGCCGAACGCGCCCACCAGAACGGTGCTGACCTTTACATTGCGGGCGAGATGGGCATTGGCAACACCTCGGCGACCTCGGCCGTCGCCGCCGCCCTGCTGGGCCAACCGGCAAAAACCATGACGGGACGCGGCAGCGGCCTGGACGCCGAGGGGGTTGCACGCAAAGCCCGGTTCCTTGACCAAGCGCTGACGCGCCACGGCGACGACCGCTCGCCCTCGGTCGTGCTGGCCTCCCTCGGAGGGTTTGAGATTGCGGCCATGGCGGGCTCGTTCATTGGCGCGGCCCGGCGCGGTCTTCCTGTTCTGGTGGACGGATTCATCGCTTCCACGGCGGTACTGGCCGCGGTCCGGATGAATCCCTCCCTCTCCCCCTGGCTCCATTTTGGTCACTGTTCAGGGGAGTCCGGCCACCGCCTGCTGCTGGAGGCGCTGGAGGCCACGCCCATCCTGAATATTGGCATGCGCCTGGGCGAGGGAACGGGCGCCGCCATGGCGGTCCCTGTGCTGAAAGCAGCCTGTGCCCTTCATCACCAGATGGCCACTTTTGACGAAGCAGGGGTGGCCAAAAACGGAAGCTGACGTTCCCAGGCCAGGCCGGTTCAGCGTCGTTCCCCGTAAAAGCGGACCAGTGCGAGAAGCCGGTATACCGCATGGGCGGATTTGCCCTGTGGGAGCACCAGGAAGAAGGCAAGAACCGCCCCCAGATGCAGCCCTAGGAGCAAACCCATGGCGGCTGTGCCGCGCAGCCCCTGGAGCAGGAGCCCGGTCACCGCAACCACCATGAGCAGTTGCACCAGCAGCCGGGAGTGGGCATCGGGTGCGCTTGCGCGTGGTCGCGTAGCACGGCTGTGGTGCAGCCACAGCATCACCGCGCCGCCCACCAGAATCATCAGCCCTCCCAGAGTCCCGGAAACGCCCGGCACGGACAGGGCCGGGTAAGGGGCGAGCCAGCCCAATCCATGGTGATACAGGGTTCCTGCACTGGTGGCCATAAAGCACAGCGCAAAACCGGCAACCAGGACCTGGTGCGCCATACGCCGGACATGCCCGGTACGGTCGTCACGGTCATGGCAGCCCGCGCCATCGCCACCGCCCAGATGCCTGAGACCCACCAGGTCCCGAACCAGTTCCCACCGGCTTGCGGCGCGGGGCGCCACGGCTGACGGCCCGGCACTGTCGCGCCAGAAGCGGCCTCCGCCCCAGGCAAGGACCAGGACCGCCCGCATGAGGGCCATTGATGCCACCAGGCTCATCCAGCCCCAGGGAATGAGTTGGTAGAAGGCACCCGCGCCGCGGTGCACGGCAAAAAGCCGGTCCCAGGGGATCCCAATCAGCATCAGCAGGGGAACCATCAGCGTCACGCCCCAGACCCAGAGCCCTTCCCGTGCCCAGGGCGGGGTTCCGCTGTAGCGCTGGCGGCTGGCTTGCCGGGCTTCGGATAACGCGGCGGGCAGGTTCACCCCCAGTTCATGGGGCGGCGCGTACTGGCACGAATACCAGCAGGCCTGGCAGTTGTGGCAGAGGTTCGCCAGATAGGCCACGTCCTGCTCCCTCAGATCGGGCCTCAGGGGCGCTGCTTCGAAAACCGGGCAGAGGTCGCTACAGTACCGGCAGACCTTGCAGATATTGAGAGCACGCGCCGCTTCATCATTCATCCCGCGCTCGCACTCTCGCTTTGCTGAACGTAGTGCGCTGCCGAGGCGCCGGCAATCCGCCCGAAGACCCCAGCGATGCTCAGACCAGCCCCTGCCAGGTAGCCCGTCCCGAGCAGGGTCGGCGCCATGATGGAACCAGCCGCAAAAAGCCCATGCCCGGACATTTCCGGAATCCGGATCCGGGCATCGGCATCCACTGCCACGCCTTGGGCCGCGAAGGTAACCCCGGCGGCCAGTGGATAGAGGTGGAGACGCGGGGGAATCCCGCCAAAACGCTGCGCCAGAGCCCGCGTCACCGGCTGCTGGCGCAGCCCCGTATAGTGCAGGAGTTCGGAAACGCTGCCGAAACGCACAGGTGGGTAGAGTGTGGCGGGCATGCGAGCAAGGCCTGTGTCATCAAGGACGAGCCAGCCACGACCGCCCCGGCACGCCGCGATACACTGCCCCCATACGGCATAGCGTGACGGTGAGGAAGGCGCGACATCCGGGCATAGCCGTTGGCCCTGGGCATCCAGGACCACCCCCAGATCCAGCCCGTCGAGACGGGTCACGATCCCGCCATCCACCTCCGGCCCACGGGCATCCACCACCACCGCATGACCTGACCCTGCCTCGCCCGACGGTTCCGCGCCGCGTTCCCGAAGCAGGGCCAGCAGCTCACCACGGTTGTGCGGTGTGCCCCGGCACAGAAGGCCACCAGCGGCATAGGGATAAGCCCGCGCGAGCCACTCCGGATCCCAGTGACAGCCGCCTGCCGCCACGACCACAGCGCCCGGCTGTTCCCACGCGTACCGCCCGTTGGCCTGTTCCATGCAGACCGGTTGCCCCGGTCCCTCATGGGCGGGCATGGCCCTAACGCGCCTCCCCATACGAACAGGCACCCCCAGCGCCTCAAGCCGGCGGCCCAGGGCACCCACCAGGGCCTGCCCGCCTCCCAGCAGGAATGCCGTGCGGCGGGAGTAACGCCGATTCCGGGACGCCGGATCCTGATACCGGACGCCCTGCGCTGCCAGCCATTCAACCAGCGCCCTGGAGCCCTGGGCCCACTGTTCAAACACCGGGCCACGGGCATGCCCTCCTGCGGCTTCCAGCTCCCTCGCCAGCTCATTCGCACGGTAATGACCAGCAATCCATGGCAGGGGAGCCTCATGCACCACGCGAAAATTACGGGCGTGTCTGGCATTGCCACCAAAGCGGGCGGTGGGCGCCGCGTCGACCAGCAGCACCCGCGCCCCCTTCAGGGTGGCCTCTATGGCAGCGCAGAGCCCGGCAAGGCCGGTTCCAATCACCAGGACCGATTTGCGGGTTGGTCCTGGCACACCTGCCCCTGGGCTCTGACGGCGCGGGTTCCGGGGAATGGTTACTGGGCCTCCCGCCAGCCTTCACTGCGCATGAAACGGGCGGCATCCACCATGGCCCGAAGGGCGGGGAGCACTTCCTCCCAGTTGCGGGTCTTGAGGCCACAATCCGGGTTCACCCAGAGCCGCTCCGGCGGAATGCGCCCCTGTGCCTGCCTGAGCAGATCCACCATGCGGGCCTCAGACGGTATATTGGGCGAGTGGATGTCGTAGACGCCGGGCCCGATCTCGTTGGGGTACTCAAAGGCATCGAAGGCATCCAGCAGCTCCATGTCCGAACGCGAAGTCTCGATGGTGATCACGTCCACATCCATGCGGGCAATGGCCGGCATGATGTCGTTGAACTCGGAGTAGCACATGTGTGTGTGGATCTGGGTCTCGTCCTTGACGCCGTTAGCGGCAATGCGGAAGGCATTGATCGCCCAGTCCAGGTACTGGTCCCACTCGGAACGCCGCAGCGGGAGGCCCTCGCGCAAGGCGGCTTCGTCAATCTGGATCACACGGATTCCCGCCTTCTCCAGGTCCTGAACCTCCTTGCGAACGGCCAGCGCCAGCTGATTGGCGGTTTCCGCGCTGGACTGGTCATCCCGCACAAAGGACCAGTTGAGCAGCGTCACCGGGCCGGTCAGCATGCCCTTAACCGGCTTGTCAGTCAGCGACTGGGCGTAGCGGATCCACTCCACCGTCATGGGCGAGGGCCGGTCCACGTCCCCGTAGATGATCGGCGGCTTCACACAGCGCGAGCCGTAGGACTGGACCCAGCCATGGCGGGTAAAGGCGAAGCCATCCATCACCTCCCCGAAGTACTCCACCATGTCGTTTCGCTCAGCCTCACCATGGACCAGCACATCCAGCCCCAGCTTTTCCTGTTCACTGATGCAGTCCCTGATGGCCTCTTTCATGGCCTCCTGATAGGCCTGCTCGGACAGCCGGCCCTGGCGGTAGTCCAGCCGCGTCCGACGGATGGCCCGCGTTTGCGGGAAGGAGCCAATCGTGGTGGTCGGGAACGATGGCAGCTGCAGGTCACGTTGCTGCGCCTGGGCCCGCGCGGGATAGGGTGACTGGCGTTCGCCCATCCGGGCACCAATGGCCGCGACCGCGTCGCGTACTGCCGGGTTACGCACCCGCTGGGACCGCCGCCGGCTTTCCAGGCGATCCCGGTTGGCCGCCAGTTCCGGCTCGATGGCATTGCGCCCCTGGTTGAGGCCTTTCTCCAGGACCCGCAATTCGTCCAGCTTCTGGACCGCAAAGGCCAGCCAGCCGCGCAGTTCGTCATCCAGGTCCGGTTCCAGATCCAGGTCGATGGGCACATGCAACAGCGAACAGGCCGGCGCGAGCCAGAGGTTGTCGCCAAGGGTCGCATGGATCGGCTCCAGCCAGTCCATCAGCGCCTGCAGGTCGGCCCTCCAGACATTACGACCATCGACCACGCCCAGCGACAGCACCCGCTCCGAGGGCAGCGCGGCCATCACGGCCTCCACGTCCTGCCCGCCACGCACGGCATCCAGGTGCAGGCCGGCCACCGGCAGGGCGCAGGCCAGATCACGGTTATCACCAAGGTGCCCGAAATAGGTGGTCAGAAGCAGCCGTGCCGGGGCGTTCGCAAGCCGGTGGTAGGCCGTTTCAAGGGCGTTACGCCATTCCGGAGGCAGGTCCATGACCAGAATGGGCTCGTCAACCTGGACCCAATCCGCGCCTGCCGCGGCCAGCTCCTTGAGGATGGTATTATAGGCCTCGACCAGCGCCGGCAGGTGCTCCAGCCGATCGCTGTCGTCCTTGCTCTTGCCCAACCAGAGGTAGGTCACCGGCCCAACCAGCACGGGCTTGGGGTTGTAGCCCTGGTCCCGCGCTTCCTGCAGTTGCGCCACCAGGGCGCTGGCATCCGGTGTGAAACGGGTGTCGCGAGTGAATTCCGGTACGATGTAATGGTAGTTGGTATCAAACCACTTGGTCATCTCGCCGGCATCCACCACACTCTCACCCTGGTCCACGGCGGAGCGGCCCCGGGCAAGGCGGAAATACTGATCGGTGGCATTCCCGCCAAGCTTGCTGACACGGGCGGGGATGTGACCCAGCATGACGCTGGTGTCCAGAACATGGTCGTACCACGAGAAATCCCCTACCGGCACCTGGTGCAGGTTCGACTGCTGTTGCCAGTGGCGCTGGCGCAGGTCACGGCTGCGCTGTGTCAGCTCCGCTTCGCTGAGCTCACCGGACCAGAAACCTTCAAGGGCCGTCTTGAGCTCACGCTTGGTGCCGATTCGTGGGAAACCGAGGTTATGCGTTGTCACCATGTTGTCGCTTCCTTTGCTGCTGAATGTGCGCAACACAGTGACAAACCCGTACCATCTATAAAATTGATCTTTTATCGATTACTGTTGAATTAATTTCATTGTTCAGAAGCCGGCAGGGCCTCCTCAAACTGCTGCCGGGACTCCTTGAAGCGCGCGACCGGAAAGCTGATGGGCACGCCTTCCAACGCCGCCTCCAGCATCTGCAGGTGGGCGTCCCAGCCGGCGGCGGAGAGCGCAACACGATCCCCGGCCTGCAAGCCCAGTGTCAGCACCAGGCGGGTCACGCCACCGCCGGGCTCCAGCAGCCACCGGATGGGCCGTTCCGGCTCTTCTCCCTGGCTCCAGGAGTAGGCCAGGCACCGTCCGGGCTCCAGCTCCAGTAACCGTGAATCAATAGGCTCACCGCTCATCTCGAACTCAATTCGGACCCGACCGCCCGGAGTCAGTTCCATTTCACCCGGTGCCAGCCATTCACGCAGCCCCGCGGATTCAGTCAGCCAGGACCAGACGCGTTCCGGTGGATGCGCCAACTCCCGTGCCAGCGTCACCCGCCAGCTCCCGTCAACCGGCTCGAACCCGGCCCGCTCACAGGTGATTGTGGTGTCGTCACTCATCGTATTGGGTCTCCCAGGGTGTGCGGCGTCCGCTCGCCACCAGTCTACGCCAGGATGGGTCACGACCTGTTGACGGCCGTCAACACGCCAGGGGCAATCAGCGGTGATTAATTGACCGATTCAGTCCCGTCTCGCGCGCGCCTGGGCCACAATAGGCCCTGCACCGGTCAATGCCCGAGGTGAATTCATGAGCAGCCACCGCCCGGACTGGCACCCACGCCATCCGGCGACCCTGAAGAACCCTCTTGCGGAATACGACCGCATGCGCGGGCAATGCCCCGTGGCCTGGAGTGCCTACCAACACTGGTCGCTGTTCCGGCATGCGGATGTGATGCGGGTGCTCCAGGATCCGGAGACCTTCTCCAACGCCGTCTCCCAGCACCTGTCCGTCCCCAATGGCATGGATCCACCGGAACACGGGCATTACCGGGCCATCATCGAACCCTACTTCAACCCGGACGCCATGGCGCGATTCGAGCCGGAATGCCGCCGCATTGCCAGGGAGCTCGTGCAATCACTTCCCGAACAGGGCGAGCAGGATGTGATTCCCGCCTTTGCCGAGGATTTCGCACTGCGGATCCAGTGTGCCTTCATGGGGTGGCGCTCCGACCTTCACGAACCGCTGCGGGAATGGCTCCACCGCAATCAGGCCGCCACCCTGGCCGGCGACCGCGAGGCCATGGCCCAGGTGGCCGTGGACTTCGACAGCGCCATCCGCTCGCTGCTGGCGGAACGCCGCGACGCCGGTGACCAGGCACCGGCGGACACCACCACGGCCCTGATGCATGAAACCGTCAACGGCCGGCCCCTGAGCGATGAGGAACTGGTCAGCATCCTGCGCAACTGGACGGTGGGCGAGCTGGGTACCATCAGCGCCAGTGTCGGCATTGTGCTCCATGCCCTGGCAGGCGACCCGGGGCTGCGCGATGGGCTTGCAGCCAACCCGGAGTCACTGAACGCCACCATTGATGAACTGCTGCGGCGGGACGCCCCACTGATGTCGAACCGCCGCGTGACCACCTGCCCGGTCACGCTGGGTGGCCAGACCATTGAGGCGGGCGAACGCATCACCCTGCTGTGGGCCGCCGCCAACCGGGATGAAACCGTCTTCGGGGATCCGGAGGCCATCAAGCCGGAGGCTAATGCCGCCAACAACCTGCTCTACGGCGCCGGCATTCACGTCTGCCCGGGCGCGCCGTTGGCCCGGCTGGAACTGGGCACGCTCTTTGAAGAGCTGCTGTACTGGCGCCCCCGGTTCCAACCGGCAAGCAACGGGGCGCCGCGTCGGGCCCATTATCCGGCCGGGGGGTTCTCGGCGTTACCGCTGTTGTTCGGATAGAGAAGTGTTGGTCTCATGCGCGTATGCAAGCTATCCATC
Organism: Salicola sp. AFF1; assembly: GCF_056783195.1. Lineage (NCBI taxonomy): Bacteria > Pseudomonadati > Pseudomonadota > Gammaproteobacteria > Oceanospirillales > Halomonadaceae > Salicola > Salicola sp. AFF1. Next base: position 12,796 of record NZ_JBXAYL010000018.1, on the reverse strand, counting down.
GCCGCTTGAGAGCCTGAAAACCAAAAGGCCATCAGCCGTTAAGCGCACGAACCAACAGCGCCGTCTCCGGCACGACGCCGGTCACCGGTGCCGGCACCCAGACCCGATGGCCACTCCCCGGCGCGGCGGCTACCGCTTCTTCGCTCCTTGCTGAGAGGAGGGTCTCCGGCTGGAACCAGTGGTTACCATTGGGCGTCATCAGCTCCAGCCAGTCGCCGGTCTCAAACCGGTTCTTGGCTTCAATAAAGAGCCAGTTCCCCGACTCGGCCAGCACCTCGCCCACCCACTGGCGCGTGCCCAGCAGCGAGGTGCCGGATTCGTAGCGCTGATACGCCGCTGGCGGATGCCGGCGCAGAAAGCCTTCCGTGTAACCCCGGTTGGACAGCGCCTCGAGCTCATCCATCAGGCTCTGGTCAAAGGCATTGCCTGCCATGGCGTCGTCAATGGCACGCCGGTAGATCTGGACCGTCCGGGCCACGTAATAGGGGCTCTTGGTCCGGCCCTCGATCTTCAGCGAATCCACGCCCATCCGGCACAGCCGCTCCACGTGCTGCACTGCGCGCAGGTCCTTCGAATTCATGATGTAGGTGCCGTGCTCATCCTCGTGCATGGGCACGCTCTCGCCAGGACGGCCGGCCTCTTCCACCAGCAGGCTGCGCTCATCATCCTCCTGGTGCACGGGGATCAGGTCGCCGGTGCTGTCGTGGGTCGAGGGTTGCGGGGTGTAGGACCAGCGGCAGGCGTTGGTGCAGGCGCCCTGGTTGGCATCGCGATGGTTCATGTAGCCGGACAGCAGGCAGCGGCCCGAATAGGCCATGCACAGCGCACCGTGCACGAACACTTCCAGCTCCATGCCGGGCACCTGCTCGCGCATCCCCTCAATCTCATCCAGCGACAGTTCCCGCGAGAGGATGACCCGCTCCAGACCCTGCCGGCGCCAGAATTCAAGGGTGGCCCAGTTCACGGCATTGGCCTGTACGGAAAGATGGATCGGCATCGCCGGCCAGTGTTCCCGCACCAGCATGATCAGGCCCGGATCGGAAAGGATGAGCGCGTCCGGCCCGAGGGCGATCAACGGCTCCAGGTCCCGCAGGGCAGAACGGATCTTGTCATTGTGGGGGGCGATGTTCAGGACCAGGTAGAAGCGCCTGCCATGGGCGTGGGCGTAGCCGATGGCCTCCGCAAGGGCGCTGGCATCCCGGAAGCTGTTGTTGCGCACACGCAGCGAATAGCGCGGCGGGCCGGCGTAGACGGCGTCCGCACCGTAGGCGATGGCCATTTCCAGATGGCGCCAGTTTCCCACTGGCGCCAGTAGTTCAGGAGCATGCTCAGTCATGGGCGCAGGATAGGCCATGGCCCGGCCTGGCTCCTTGATTTCCATCAGCGGTCAGGCCTTCCCCTGCGCCGCAGTCGCGTTTAGGGTAATGCCATGACGGATTTCAGCCTGCACCCACAGCTTGCGGCCGACTGCCACTGGGTTGGCCGCCTGGAACACTGCCAGATCCTGCTTCATCACAATGCCGGCGTGCCCTGGTACATCGTGGTTCCCGAAACCGAGGCGGGCGAGCTGCACGAAATGGGCATGGCCGAGCGCGCCGACGTGGATTGGGTGCTTGATGCCACGGCCCGCTTCATCAAGCAGCATCACGGCAGTGAACGCATCAACCTGGGGGCCATCGGAAACCGGGTTCCCCAGTTGCATATCCACGTGATCGGCCGCAGCGAAGGCGACCCCTGCTGGCCGGATGCGGTCTGGGGCCACCTGCCCGAAGGCCCTGCCTGGAGCGAGGCGGCGATTGAGGCCATACGCCAGGAGGCCCCGGTTGAGGCCTGACCCCTACCAGGCCCCGCGGGTAATCCGGCGGCACCCCCGAACACTGCCGTTGTAAAAATAGACCCAGGCCGGACCAAACCGCGTTGCCATCCGCCGCCGGGTATAGTCACCGCGTTCCGGCGCCTGTGGGTTGTAGCCTTCCAGAGCATCCACCCTTGCGAAGGTGCGCTCATCCACCTCGTACACTTCCACCAGCACGCCTGCCGAGGGCCTTTCAACAGCACCAGGGCAAGGACCCAGGTCATGAAGCACGATCGTGCTCAGGTGGTCCGTACCCAGAAAGCGGGCCCTCATCAGGAGCTGGTGGTTCCTGTAACCGCGTTTCAACGTGCCATAGACGGCGATACGTTCACATTCCTGCTCGCCGGGCTCACTGGACTCCGGCGCGCTGTCATACTGAATGGTCACTGTTGCAGGTTCCTCCGTTTTGGGTTGACCGATCAATGGGATGCGTCACCCCCGTTACGCCGGTAATAGCGTGCCTCAATACCATGGCGCTTCAATCGGGACGCCAGTGTCGTCGGCTTCACGTTCAGCAACTCAGCGGCACCCCCTTGCCCAAACACCTTGCCCTGGCACTGGCGCAGCGCGCTGACCATGTTCTCACGCTCCCGCTGGCGTTGCTCGGCTTCGGTCAGGGGCCGCTGTGGCGCGCCACCATTGTCGCTACCCGCCACCCCGGAGGGCATCTCGCTGGCGTTCCGGTCCGCCGGCAGGTCGAAATGCAATCGGCGGCCCCGGGTCACAATCACCTGCCGCTCGATCACATTCTCCAGCTCACGCACGTTCCCCGGCCAACTGTAGCGCTGGAGCGTCTCCACATTGGCGCGGCTGAGCTCCAGTGGCTCGCGGTGGAACTTCCGGCATGCGTTGCGCAGAAAAAGCTGCGCCAGGGGCGGAATATCTTCCGGGCGATTGCGCAACGGAACGGATTCAATCGGGAAAACGTTCAGGCGGAAATAGAGATCTTCCCGGAACCGGCCCGACTCAACCTCGGCCTTGAGGTTGCGGTTTGTCGCCGCGATCACGCGAACGTCCACATGGCGTGTGCGGGTCTCCCCAATGCGTTCGAAGGTCTGCTCCTGCAGAACCCTTAACAGCTTGCCCTGAAGCGATAAGGGGATATCACCCACTTCATCCAGAAACAGCGTGCCGCCATCCGCGAGCTCAAAACGCCCGCCCCGGTCGTTCACCGCCCCCGTGAAAGCGCCTTTGGCATGGCCAAAGAACTCGCTCTCGAACAGCTCCGTCGGGATAGCCGCACAGTTCACCCGGATCATGGGTCTTTGGGACCGGTCACTGGCATTGTGAATGGCCCTCGCGATCAGTTCCTTGCCGGTACCGGACTCACCGGTCACAAGCACGTTGGCACCAGTCGGCGCGACCAGGTCAATGCGCTGTATCATGGACGTCACCGCCTCGCTGCGCCCAACAATCTCATGGGCGTTGTGCGAGGCGCTGATCTCTTCCTGAAGGTAGGCATTTTCCATCTCCAGGCGGTGCTTGAGGCTTTCCACCTCCTCGAGCGCTTCCTTGAGACTGTGCTCGGTTCGGCGGTGGTCGGTTATGTCGCGGAAAACCACCACGGCGCCCACCAACTGGCCGTTGTCCACGATGGGGGTGCTGGTGTATTCCACGGGAAACCCGGAGCCGTCCTGGCGCCAAAAGAAGTCATCACTGACGCGGTGCACGGCGCCGTCCCGGAACGCCTGGTAGATGGGACAACACTCGCGCTGATAAGGACTCCCATCCGAGTGGCTGTGATGGATGGCCGTATGCATGACCCGCCCGAGCAGCTCATCCCGGTGACATCCCAGCATGCGCTCAGCCGCGGAGTTGATGAAGGTGGCCCTCCCCTCGGCGTCCACCCCATAGATGCCCTCGCCCACCGCTTCCAGGATCAGCTGGTTTTCGCGCTCGATCTCGCGGAACAGGTTCTCCACGCGCTTCCAATGCAACAGACCACCCCGGTGATAGCTGTTGATCTCGTGGCGTTCGCGGCGCTCGCGAAGCAAGTCCAGATCGCGCAGCAGCATCAGGACCCGAGGTTCACTGGTCAGCGTCATGACAGACAGGGAGGTTTCCAGCTGGATGATCTGCCCATCACTGTTCAAAAGGCTCAGCTCACGACTCCACGCCTTGCCCCGGGTCATGGCTTCATCAGTAAGGGTGACCAGCTGGGGCGTCTGCCCCCCAAACAGCGTGGTCACGCGACCCTCGGCCAGCTCCGTGATCGGGCGCCCGAGCATGGAGGCAAGGTGCGTATTGGCGGCCTCCACGGTGTCCCGGACTGGATCCACCAACAGCGCCGGATCCGGCAACACTTCAATCCACTGCGCCTCTGTGTGCGGCGTCATCACGGCGTTCATGAGCGTCCCCTTTCGTGCTTCCCCCTCACTTCTTCAAACACTGAGCCAGGACACGACGTTTCGTAATGCCTCCCTACGAAACGTCGTAAAACACGAAACCGCGTAGCCGCCGCGCCTCCTCAATATCACCATAGGCATCTGATTTTAAAGCTTATAAGTCTTGATTTACGCATTGGCACGATGACTGCGACGGGGATGAGGCACTGCCCGGAAACGATGGTTCCGGGTGCCTTGGGGAACGCCCCGTTGAGGGGCATGCAACGTTCAAGTGCACAACGCTGAATCAGGAGAAGCATCGTCATGAACCATGAAACAATGACCGCAACCATCCTCAACGCCAAGAACGAACAGGGCTACAGCTGGGACCAGCTGGCCGAGTCCATTGGCATGTCGCCCGTGTGGACCGCCTCGTGCTGCTACGGCATGAACTCGATGCTGGCCGAACAGGCCCAGGCGCTGTGCCAGACCCTGAACCTGGATGACAAGGTGGCACAGACCCTGCAGAGCTGCCCCCACAAGCATTGGGACAACGCGGTCCCTACAGACCCACTGATCTATCGCCTCTATGAGGCATGCATGATCTACGGCGAGAGCGTGAAAGACATCGTCCACGAACGATTCGGGGACGGGATCATGAGCGCCATCGATTTCAAGCTGGACGTAGATCGTGTGGAAGATCCTAAAGGGGACCGCGTCGTGATCACGATGGATGGCAAGTTTCTCCCCTTTAGGCGCTGGTAACAGTCAGGGGCCACGGCCCCTGTCAGGAAATAACCGGACCAAAGAGCAAACGGAGCCATCATGACACGCACTGACGAGCAATCCCCATTCCGGTCAATACCGCTACTGCTGGCAGGACTGGCGGCAACCGCCCCGGCTCAGGCGATGGATCCACTGACGGAGGCCATCAAAAACGGGGAAGCGAATCTGGATACACGCTATCGCTATGAAGCTGTTGACCAGGAGGGCATGGAGCAAGATGCCGGCGCCTCAACGCTGCGCACCCGTCTCGGTTATCGCACTGGCAAGGTCAGTAACCTGACCGGCTTTCTGGAGGCCGAGCACGTCACCCGCCTGGGTGGAGCCACCTACAACAGCACCCTCAACGGTGTTGGTGACCGACCCGTTGTGGCTGATCCCACGGGCACCGAGATCAATCAGGCCTACCTCCGGTATGACGGCCTGGCGGATACGCGGCTGACCTACGGCCGGCAACGGTTCTTCCTGGATAATCACCGGTTCATCGGCACCGTGGGCTGGCGCCAGAACGAGCAGACCTTTGACGGATTCACCGTGGTGAATGAGTCCCTGCCCGACACCACCCTGACCGGGGGCTACCTCTACAACGCCAATCGCATCGTCTCCGACGCAAGCCCCAACGGCAATGCAGCCATGGATACGGGCGTGCTCAACGCGCGCTATGAGGGATGGGAGGCAGGCTCGGTCACCGCCTACACCTACCTGTTGTCCTACGAGAACGCACCGGCGGACTCAACCCGTAGCCATGGGCTGCGCTTCAGCGGCGAGAGCACGCTCACCGACGACGTTGCGGCCCTCTACACCCTGGAATACGCCCAACAGTCGGATTACGACGATAATCCGGGCAGTTTCAGCATGCCCTACTACCGCATTGAAGCCGGAGGCCGTACTGGCGGGGTCACAGCGTCCATCGGGCAGGAACTGCTGGGGTCGGACGACGGCAACCGGGCCTTCCAGACCCCCCTGGCCACCCTCCATGCCATGAACGGCTGGACGGATCAGTTCCTGAGCACACCGGATACAGGGCTGCGGGATACCTATGCGTCACTGGCCACGAGCCTCAGCGGCGTTTCGCTCAAGGCGATCCATCACCGCTTCGACAGTGATGAAGACAGCCAGGACTACGGCTCCGAAACCGGCATCGTAGCCACCTGGTCACCCAACACCACCTACACCCTCGGCGCCAAGGCTGCGCTCCATCACAGCGAGGATGGCAACCAGCAGACCTCGGATACCGATAAGGCCTGGCTCTGGGTCGATGCCAGTTTCTGACCATCCAATCCCAACGTCCTGAAGGAGAACCAATATGTCCTATCTTCAACCCAATGAATTCGTCACCAAGCTTGTAGATGCGGGCGAGTCCAAGGTTTACATGGGCGCCCGCGACACATTGATACGAGCCTTTATGGCGGGCGCCACACTGGCTCTGGCGGTGATTTTCACAATCACCATCGCCGTCCAGACCGGGTCCTTCCTGGTGGGCGCACTGCTGTTCCCGGTGGGCTTCTGCATGCTCTACCTCATGGGGTACGACCTGCTCACGGGCGTATTCACCCTGGTACCCATGGCATGGCTGGATAACCGGCCCGGCGTAACCCTGCCGCGGCTACTGCAGAACTGGGGGCTGGTCGCGCTCGGTAACCTGGGCGGTGCCCTCTTCATCGCCATTTTCGGCTACCTCAACTTCTCCATGGGGGGCTCTGAAGCCATCAACGAAGTCGGTCAGAAAATCATGTCCGTCGGCGAAAGCCGCACCGTGGGCTACCAGGAAGCGGGCCTCGCTGGCTGGATTCTGCTCTTCCTGCGCGGCATGTTCTGCAACTGGATGGTTTCCATGGGCGTGGTCGGCGCGAGCATTTCCACCCACGTATCGGGCAAGATCATGGCCATGTGGATGCCGATCATCATCTTCTTCTATCTTGGCTTCGAGCACTCCGTCGTAAACATGTTCCTGTTCCCGATCGGGCTGATGATGGGCGCGGATTTCACGCTTTACCAGTACATCATGTGGAACGAGATCCCGACGGTGCTGGGCAACCTTGTGGGCGGCCTGACGCTCGTTGGGCTGGTCCTGTACACCACCCATGTCCGCACCCAGCCCAAGAAGAGCTTTTCCTGAACAGGGCCGGAACAAGCCTGACATGACAATCCAGCAATAACCCGCGACGCCGGGGCCGGATGGCTTGCCGCCACCCGCCCCGGCTTTCTATTCTGGGGGCTCCATACAGGACAGGGAGTGACAGCATGAACGCACTGACTCGCACCCTCACCGGCCTCACCCTGGCTCTCGGCACAACCGCGGCCATGGCCAGTGACGCCCCGGAAGACGCTTCCGCCTACTTTATTTCGCCAAACGAAGGCGAAACCGTGACATCACCCGTGACAGTCCGTTTTGGGCTTAACGGCATGGGCGTGGCGCCCTCGGGCGTCGACCGGGAAAACACCGGGCACCACCACCTGCTGGTGGACGTGGACAGCATGCCCCCGATGGATGAACCCATCCCCTCCGATGACCAGCACCTGCACTTTGGTGGTGGCCAGACCCAGACCACACTGGAGCTGGAACCGGGTGAACACGAGCTGACGCTGTTACTCGGGGACGAAACCCATACTCCCCACAATCCACCCGTAAAATCCGAAACCATCACCATTACCGTTGAATAATCGTCTTTGACGGGCCAGGGAGGGCGGCTTATGTTGCTTTCCCTATGAGCACTCCCTTACCCGGCCCGGTCAACTGGAAATGGAAGGCGCTACGCGCCGCCGTGCGCGTACGCCGCCACCCCTACCTATTCGCGGCCCTGGGGTTCGCGGCTGGCATTGCCAGCTTTCTGCTCGTCGACCGCCAGAAGGACTCCGCGGGGCTGATCGCCGTTCTGATGCTCGCGGGCTGGCTCTGGCTGATTCTGGAAGACCCGCTGCGCCGGCTCATCAGCCTGATCCCCGGGGTGGACCTGCCGCCACCACTGGTCCGTTTCACAACCCAGCTCATTCACCAGGAAAGCTTTTTCTTTGTCCTGCCCTTCTTTGCGATCACCACCACCTGGACCAGCCTCCAGTCCGTGTTCACAGTACTGATCGGGGTCGCCGGCCTGATCTCGATCCTTGATCCGGTGTACCACGGTTGGCTCACCCGCCACCGCTGGCTCTACCTGGCATTCCACTGCCTCGCGCTGTCCACCATCCTGCTGACAGCTCTGCCCCTCATCCTCCACCTGACCACCTGGGAGAGCTACATCATCACGGCGGTGCTCACCCTGATCCTGGCACTGCCCAGTCTGGCCCAGACAATACCTCTTGCCGGCGTAAAACGGGTGGCGGGCATGCTGGCATTGCTCATGGCGCTGACGGCCACTGCCTGGTTCGGGCGCTTTGCCGTTCCACCCGTGACCCTGTGGCTGACCGAAAGCCGTATTTCCCACCTGGTTGACCGCGAAGAGCTCGAACCGGGGCGCCCCCTTGAAACGCCCACCGCTGAAGCAGTGCTCAACCGCGGCGTCTATGCCTACACGGCCATCCGGGCTCCGCGCGGCCTCCATGAAACCGTCTATCACGAATGGGTTCATAACGGTCGCGTTTACGACCGTATTCCGCTCGAGGTCACGGGCGGGCGGGAAGCGGGCTACCGCGCCTGGAGCCATAAGCTCTCCTTTCCGCCCAACCCGGAAGGAACCTGGTATGTGCGCGTCAAAACCGAATCGGACCAAATGGTGGGCCAGGTGCGTTTCCGGGTCCGCGAGGGCCCGGACTAACAACCCATAGCATCAGAACCCGTGCCCCACCATGCCCAGAACCCCCATGGCAATCAGATAGCCTGCCACAATGTAGTTGAGCAGCTTGGGAAAAATCAGGATGCCGATACCGGCTCCCAGCGAGATCAACGGTGCAAGATCAATATGAAAGGTCACAATACCTCCTTTCTGGTTTGCGGAAATCCCTAAGGGAAGGCTTACAGACGATCACTAGAATCCTAATAACGTTCAGAACCGGATGCAGTGACCATGTTTTCATCCTCCCTTAGACCACGATCCACCCCCACCCTGGGCCTGCTCCTGATGATGGTCTCCTCTCATGCCATGGGCACCGGAACCCTGAGCGTTTCCTGGGACAATGACCTGCTGACGGGCGAGGACAAGGGCTACACGAACGGCCTCAGGATCTCCTATCTGGAAGAAGCAGCAGAACAGCAAACCGACTGCGGGCTGTGCCTGAGCCGCCGTGGCCGAGACCACCTCCAGCTCCTGCCGGGCATTGGGGGAGCGCAGCGTCATCACGCGCTGGCCTGGTCCCTGCGCCAGCTGATGATTACGCCGCAAGCCATCGAGGCCCAGCAACCCCAGTATAATGACATTCCCTACACCGGTTACCTTACCGGCCAGGTGACGCTCTGGAGCTGGACCGGCCGGAGCATTACTGGTTATGGCCTGTCAGCTGGGGTTGTCGGGCCGGAATCCATGGCGGAGGAGGCGCAAAAGGGCGTTCATAGCCTCACTGGCAGCACCGACCCCAAGGGTTGGGACAACCAGCTCGGCACGGACTGGACCGGGGGCCTCCAGATCCAGCATGCCCACCGGGCGTTTCAGGCCGGTGGCCAGGATGAGCTGCAGCACCAGGTCAGCTGGCTGGCCAGTGCCAGGGCGAACAGCTTCGTCTCCAATGCCCAGTTCGGCACGGGGTGGCGTTTTGGCGAGAACCTGCCCAGCAACTTCATTTCAGACTATGCCGTGCTGTCGTCATCGGTCGGCATGCCGGGAATCCTGAACGCCCCGGGACCAGGCTGGTCCGTTTTTGCGGGGATCATGGGCGAATGGGTTCCCTATTCCTACCTGGAAGACCATTCCGGCCGATACCAGTATGACCAGGAACCCGTTGTTGGTCACGCCGGCATTGGCGCCAGCTGGCACACGCAGGATGTGCATGTTTCGGTCTCGCTGCGAACCACCACATCGCAGGACGCGACCAACAAGGAGCCCCTGTCTTTTGGTACGGTTTCACTGGTCTGGCGCCTCTGACGCCATCAACCGATACAGGATGGAGACCCCATGGCAACCCGCAAACGGATTCCGGTTCGCTACAGCGCCTATCTGGCCTGCATCCTCATCAGCCTCGCTACACTGTTGCTCAGTCCGCTGTCAGCATGGTGGCTGGCCCTCGCATTGCCCGCCCTTGCCCTGACGGCCCTGGGCACCTGGGACCTGCTGCAATCGCGGCATACCATCAGCCGCAACTACCCGGTTCTGGCCCATTTCCGGTACTTTCTGGAGTCCATTGGGCCCGAGATCCGCCAGTACTTCATCTTCTCGGACACGGAAGGCCGCCCCTTCAGCCGGGAGCAACGCCGCATTGTCTACCAGCGCGCCAAGAACACTCTGGATAAGCGCCCCTTCGGCAGCCTCCTGGATATGGACGATGCCGGTTATGAGTGGATCAACCATTCGCTTACCCCAGTGGAACACGCCCACACGGACTTCCGCATCACCATTGGCAGCCGCTGCGCCCAGCCCTACAGCGCCAGCATTTTCAATATCTCAGCCATGAGCTTCGGCTCCCTGTCCGCCAACGCCATCCGGGCCCTCAACCATGGCGCGGCCCGGGGCGGTTTCTATCACGACACCGGCGAGGGCTCGATCTCGCGCTACCATTTGGAGGGTGGCGGCGACCTTGTCTGGGAAATCGGCTCCGGCTACTTCGGGTGCCGAGATGATCAGGGGCGCTTTGATGAGCGCCTGTTCGTGGAGAACGCCACCCGCGATGCCGTGAAGATGATCGAGGTCAAGCTCTCGCAGGGAGCCAAACCGGGGCATGGCGGCATTCTGCCAGGCGCCAAGGTGACTCCGGAGATCGCCGAGGCCCGGGGTGTGCCAGTGGGTGAGGACGTGGTCTCGCCTGCCAGCCACTCAGCGTTCAGCACGCCCATTGAACTGTTCGAATTCCTGGACCGGCTGCGGATGCTGTCCGGCGGCAAGCCCGTGGGTTTCAAGCTGGCCATCGGCCATCCCTGGGAATGGTTCGCTATTGTGAAAGCCATGCTGGAGACCGGCCGGAAACCGGATTTCATCGTGGTCGACGGCGGCGAAGGAGGCACCGGCGCAGCGCCGCTGGAGTTCATCAACCGGTTGGGCATGCCTCTTCTGGACGCCCTGCTTCTGGTCCACAACACCCTGGTAGGCACCAACCTGCGAGAGCACATTGCCGTGGGTTCGGCGGGCAAGATCACCTCCGGCTTCCATCTCGCCAAGACACTGGCACTGGGCGCGGATTGGTGTAATGCCGCCAGAGGCTACATGTTCGCCCTCGGCTGCATCCAGGCACTGAACTGCCACACGGGCCGCTGCCCCAGCGGCGTCGCCACCCAGGATCCGCACCGCGGCAGCAAGCTGGATGTCCCCCTCAAAAGCGAGCGTGTGCACCACTTCCACCAGAACACCGTCCAGGCGTTCGGGAACCTGATCGGGGCCGCCGGCCTGCGGGATGCCTCGGAACTGGGGCCGGATCACATCATCCAGCAGACCTCCCAGACCGAGTTCCGCACCTACCGTGACCTCTACCCCTTCCTGGAGCCTGGCGCCCTGCTACAGGGCGCGGCAACCGGGTACGAGCTGTTCGACCATTACTGGGAGGAAGCCAGTGCCCGCGAGTTCGGCATCCCCAGTTCCGTTATCAAGTTCAGCCGGAACCCGGTGCGCTGACAAAGACCAGCTGGGCCCATCCTGTGGGCCCTCCATCACGCCGTGAGCTGTTCAATCGACTTTCTCGCACCAGCCAGCGCCTCATTGGCTGCCGTCTCGCCCATCGCCAATCCTTCCGCGCGAACAACGTGCACGTCCTCAATCCCCAGAAAGCCCAGAAAATGCTGAACATAGGGCTTCTGGAAATCCATGTCCGTGCCCGCATACTGGCCTCCGCTGGTCAGGAACACATAGGCCGTCTTGCCGGACAGCAAACCGACCGGCCCATTCTCGGTGTACTGGAAGGTCGTGCCGGCCCGGGCCACATGGTCGAACCAGGTCTTAAGGGTCGAGGCCACGTTAAAGTTGTAGGTCGGGGCGCCAATCACCACCTCATCCGCTGTTTGGAGCTCCTCGATGAGCGTGTCCGCCAGGGCCGCCTCCCGGGCCTGCTCCGGCGTGCGCTCCTCAGGCGCCGTGAGGGCCGCGCTGAACCGCTCCGCCGTCAGGTGGTCAACCGGCTCCGCAGCAAGATCCCGGCGAATGACCCTGACCCCGGGTTCGGCCTCGCGCCGCTTCGCCACGAACTCATCCGCCAGCTGGGACGACTGGCCATTGTCACCAAAAACGCTGTTGTTCAGCTGCAGTATCGTTGTCATGGGACTATCTCCTCGCTTTTTGACTGTAAGGCCATTGAACAAGGTTCCCATTCGATAAAAAATCGGAAATATTTGGTTAGTTTGATCAACTGAGGCGATAGGTATGCTTCCAAGGATTTCACTGGACCAATGGCGGGCCCTGGTGGCCGTGGTGGATACGGGCAGCTACGCCCGCGCGGCTGAGACACTGCACAAGACGCAGTCCTCCGTCAGCTACGCCATACAACGGATTGAAGAGCAGCTGGGCGTGCCCGCCTTCCGGATTGAAGGGCGGCGGGCCGTGCTCACGCCAGCCGGGCGCGTTCTCTACCGCCGCGGACGGGCGCTGATTGAACAGGCTGGCCGGCTGGAGGAAGCCGCCGCCCGGCTGGGCGCCGGCGTGGAAGCGGAGATCGGTCTGGGTGCGGAGATCCTTTACCCCACCTGGCTGCTGCTCCAGTGCCTGGAGACCTTTGCCGACTCCTTCCCCGACACCCGCGTGGAGCTCTACGAGACCGTACTTGGCGG
>NZ_JBXAYL010000017.1:0-74633 GCF_056783195.1 Salicola sp. AFF1 | reverse complement strand
ACGGCCTGACGACAATTACCCTCAACCGGCCAAAATAATTGTCGCCGACCGGCCAGAGTAGTTGACGTTAGATAGACACAATGCGGGCCGGCACGGAGAACAAAGATGGCCAGCCAATAAACAACGATCGGAAAGAGGCGTTTCGTTATGACATCGACCAACTCACACAAGGCGAAACAGGATACCTCCGGAAAGCACCGGCGGTTGACACAATCCGAAATCGAATCACTGCGGCAAGAGATGCGGCACGCTGGCGATTGGATGAAAAAGGAACTGGCCAAGCGTCGTCAGACCAACAACAAGACCTAAGCTCTGGTCGGAATTGACGCAACGCCACCTCCGAAAAAGTCGCTCAGGAGGATATCCAGCAAACCAGCGGCCAATTGCCCTTTGGCAATGGCCGCTGCGAGTTCACTTAGCGGCGACTTGGATGGTTTACTCCATCGCCCGATCCGAGATGATCTTCATCACGTTGTTGGCCTTACTGTCATAGGGTGGCCAGAACATGGCCGAGTCAAAGAAGTTCGGGTTGTCCTCGATCAGCGGGTTGGAGTCTACCTTGCTTGAGGCGGCGACCATACCCAGTCCTTCAACCACCCGCTCCTGGACCTTCTTGCCAATGAAGTAGTTGGCAAAGATTTCCGCCGCTTCCAGTTTCCGGCCGGAGAGCTCTGAACTGAAGTTGATCGTGTCCAGCCACACTGTATTCCCTTCCTCAAAGGAGACCAGCTCCCAGTTGCCGCCCTCGGCATTGTGGGCTGATACGCCGGGGCCGTAGGAGGCAACCAGGAGGAGGTCGTCGCTGAACACCGGCCCATCGGACCAGAAATTGCCAACCTGGTCGTACAGGGCGTTCATCTTCCGCTGCAGGGCTGTGTCCGCCTTGGAGTATTTACCCAGTCCGGCACGGTCTCCCGCCAGCTCGTTGATGTGGAACGGCTCTTTCCCCTGGGCCATCAACGCCAGGGCAATGTTGGGCTGGATCTGGCCCTTCGTGAGCGAGAGTTTACCCTCCCAGCGATCGTTCCAGAGGTCGTTCACCGACTGGGGCAGCTCATCCTTGGAGAGTTTGTCCATGTTGGCCCAGATGCCGTAAGCGCCCCCGCCCCAGGGAATATAGAGGGGCTCACCATTATCCATGCCCATTGAAATCTGGGTCAGGTCGTCGTTCAGAGCGTCGTAATTGGTGAGTCGTGGGGAATCCGTGTTAATGGGCTGCAACAGCGACTGGATCTTGCCCCCCTGCATCTTGATGTAGTTGAGGGTGAGAAAGCTGATGTCCACGTTGCCGCTGCGCATCACGTCGAACATCTGGGACGGGCCCTCCGCCCACGGCTCAATAACCTGCACCCGGTAGTCGTACCCTTTGCGCTCAAGCAGCTTGTTAACGGCTTCAACCTCCTCAGGCAGCACATAGCCTTCCCAGGTGAATACGTTGAGGGTCTTGCCGGTCTGCGCTGTTGCCATCCCGCCCGAAAGGAGCAGGACGCCGAACAGAAGCCCGCTTAGCATTGTTTTCATGTGGTCCTCCACGATCACGGCTTAGACTGAGTAGGAGGCTCTATGGACTGCGCCTCCTCTCTATCTGTATAGCAGAGGCACAGGCCTTCGCCCACAATTTATACAAATTGACCCTGTGGCCGGTTTGGGCACAGGGTCGGTCAAAGCGCGGTCGGGGCCTGTCACACGGGGCTGGGGCTCTTACGCCCCAGCGGTCACTGGAAGAAAGTGCCGTCAAGCGGCGATGAGGCGCTCGCGTAGGCTTTTTTGGGCATACGGCCGGCGAGGTAGGCGTCACGACCGGCTTCAATGGCCTTGCCCATGGCCCTGGCCATGCGGACCGGCTCCCTGGCCTCGGCGATGGCGGTGTTCATCAGGACGCCATCACAGCCCAGCTCCATGGCCACGCTGGCGTCCGAAGCCGTGCCCACGCCTGCGTCCACCAACACCGGAACACTGGCGTTCTCAACAATGGTGCGGATGTTGTAGCGGTTCTGGATGCCCAGCCCGGAGCCAATGGGGGCGCCCAGCGGCATGACGGCCACACACCCCATGCGCTCCAGCCTGAGCGCGATCAGCGGGTCGTCATTGGTGTAGACCATAACCCGGAATCCGTCGTCGATCAGCTGTTCCGCCGCCTTCAGGGTCTCGGTCACGTCCGGGTAAAGGGTCTTCTCATCGCCCAGAACCTCCAGCTTGACCAGGTTGTGGCCGTCCAGCAGCTCGCGCGCCAGCTTGCAGGTGCGCACGGCATCCCTGGCGTTGTAGCACCCGGCGGTATTGGGCAGAAGGGTGTACTGCTCCGGCGAGACGATGTCCAGAAGGCTGGGTTCGTCCGGGTTCTGGCCCAGGTTGGTGCGCCGCACCGCCATGGTCACCATCTCCGCCCCGCTGGTCTCAATGGCGTCACGGGCCTGTTCCCAGCTGGCGTATTTGCCCGTTCCCACCAGCAGGCGGGATTGGTAGGGGGTGCCGTCAATGGTGAGGGGCGCGTCCTGGGGGGTCTCGTTGGTCATCATCTCTCTCGTTTCAGGGACCTGATTGGTGCCAGCTCAGCCGCCGCCGATCGCATGCACAACTTCCACGCGATCACCAGGGGCCAGCTGGTGGGAGCCATACTCGCTGCGGGGCACAATCTCTTCGTTCACTTCCACGGCAATGCGCCGCCCGGTGAGTTCCAGCTGCTCCACCAGTGCCTGGATGCTGGCGCCGTCGCTGACTTCAGTGTTTTCGCCGTTCAGTTCGATCTTCATATCGTTCGCTCGGTGCGCCAGTAGAACTGCAGGAAGGGAGCCGGAGACCACCTTCCATAAAACTGAGGCTTAAAACAGCCAGCTTCAAGCCCCCAGCCGTACCCCGGCCATCACCAGGCAGACCCAGCCAATCAGAAAGGCCACACCCCCGATCGGCGTAATCGCCCCCAGAATGCGGGTACCACTGAGCACCAGCGCGTACAGACTGCCGCTGAACAGGAGAATGCCCACCAGAAACGCCCAGGCCGCCGGCACCAGCCAGGACGCATCCGGCCGAATCATCCCGATCAGCGCCACCCCCAGTAACGCCAGCGCATGGAACATCTGGTACTGGACGGCGGTCTCGAACACGCCCATGTAATGGCTCGAGAGCTTGCCTTCAAGCGCATGCGCGCCAAAGGCGCCCGCCGCCACGGCCAGGCCACCCAGCACAGCCCCTGTCGCCAGCCAGGTTCCCGCTGCCAATCCGGTATCAGTCGCAGGGTTCAACACGGGTCATCTCCCTGGTATCAAGGTTCATTGCGGTGAGCTGGCCATTATAGACGCAGCCCGTGTCCAGCCCGTGAACGCCGGGCGTCTCCGTCCGGCCTTCCAGGGCCGCCCAGTGCCCGAAGAGCAGTTCTGCCGAGTCCGGCCGAGGGTACTGGAACCAGGGCGCAAAGCCTTCGGGAGCGGCGCCAGCGCCCTCCTTGGTGGCCAGGTCCAGCGTACCGTCCCGGGCCACAAAGCGCATGCGGGTGAAATAATTGGTGATCATCCGCCACCGGTCCATGCCTTCAAGGGCGTCGTCCCAGCGTTGCGGCCGGTTCCCGTACATCTCGCGGAAATAACGCGTCGCCTCGCTGCTCTGGAGTACGGCCTCCAGCTCCCGGCTGTAATCCACCGCCTCTTCCGCCGTCCACAGATGCGGAATCCCGGCATGGACCATCAGCAGCCCACGCTCGGAGTCGGGTACCGCAAAGTGCTGCTGCAACAGCCAGTCAATCAGACCATGGCGATCAGGCGCTTCCAGGATGGGTTGGAGGGTGTCCTTGGGCCGGGGCGCATGCCCGCCCAATGCAACGGCCAGAAAGTGCATGTCGTGGTTGCCCAGGGTGACCAGGGCATTGTCGCCCAGGTCCCGCACCAGGCGCAGGGATTCCAGGGACTTGGGCCCACGGTTGATGAGATCCCCCACGAACCAGAGCCGGTCCCGGTCCGGGCTGAACCCGAGACGGTCCATGAGTAGTCGCAGGGTGTCGTGGCAGCCGTGAATGTCGCCAATGACGTACTCGCTCATTCCGTACTCCCGTTGCCTCGCTGTGCGTACAGATCGTTGGCCAGCATCACATAGTCCCTCAGGGTCAGGTTCTGGGGGCGCAGCATCGGTTCAATGCCCAGCCGCTGCCAGTCCTCGTCCCCGAAAAACGGAGCCAGCGCCTTGCGCAGGGTCTTGCGCCGCGCGTTAAAGGCCGTGCGCACAACCCTGGCCAGCAGTTCCGTGTCATGGGCGGGATTGGGGATGGTCTCGTGGGGAATCAGCCGCACAATGGCGGATTCCACCTTGGGTGCCGGGCTGAAGGCGCCCGACCCCACCGTGAACAACGGCTGCACCCGGCACCGATACTGGGTCATGATGGCGAGCCGGCCCCACTGGCTCTCGCCCGGCGCCGCGGCCATGCGCTCCACCACTTCTTTCTGGAGCATGAAGTGCATGTCGCGGACCACATCCCCGTATTCCATCAGGTGGAAGATCAGGGGCGTGGCGATGTTGTACGGCAGGTTGCCCACCGCCCGGATGGGCCCCTTGTCGGCAATGGTCCTGAAATCAAAGCGCAGGGCATCGCCTTCGTGGATGCTGAGTTCCGGGTAACGGAAGAACTGGGCCCGCAGGCCCGGGATCAGGTCCCGGTCCAGCTCAATCATCTGCAGCGAGGGGCAGGCCTCCAGAAGCGGCTGGCTCAACGCCCCCATGCCGGGCCCAATCTCCACCAGGTTGTCTTCCGGCGCTGGGTTGATGGCCCCCACGATGCGGTCGATCACCCCCGCGTCGTGCAGGAAGTTCTGACCGAAACGCTTGCGCGCCTGGTGCCCTGGCGGTCGGCTCATGCGCGCTCCTGCCGTGTCTGTTCCCGCTGGCCCACCATATGGGCCGCGGTGTCGATGGCTTCATGCAGGCTGCCAGCGTCGACCTGCCCGGTGCCGGCCAGATTCAGGGCTGTGCCGTGATCCACGGAGGTGCGGATGATCGGAAGGCCCAGGGTAATGTTCACGGCGCGGCCAAATCCCTTGTGCTTGAGCACGGGCAGGCCCTGGTCGTGATACATGGCGAGCACTGCGTCCGCCTTTTCCAGGTTGTAGGGCGTGAACAGGGTGTCTGCCGGCAGCGGGCCCACCAGGTGCATGCCCTCGCTGTTCAGCCGTGCCAGAAGTGGCTCGATCACATCGATCTCCTCGCGGCCAAGATGGCCGCCTTCGCCGGCATGCGGGTTCAGGCCCGCCACCAGGATCCGGGGCTGGTCGATGCCGAAATGCTTGCGCAGGTCGGCATCAAGGATGTGCAGCACACGGCTCAGGCGATCCCCCTGAATGGCATCGGGCACCGCCCGCAGCGGCAGATGGGTTGTGGCCAGCGCCACGCGCAGCCCTTCCGTGGCCAGCATCATCACCACACCACTGGCACCGGTCTTTTCCTGCAGGAATTCGGTATGGCCGCTGAAGCGGATACCGGCTTCATTGATCACGCCCTTGTGCACCGGCGCGGTGACCATGGCATCCACGATGCTGAGCTGGCAGGCTTCCACCGCCGCTTCAAGGGTGCGCAGCACATAAGCGGCATTATCCGGGTTCAGCTTCCCGGCGCCGGTGGTGGCAACGGAGGCGACGGACCAGACCGGAAGCACCCCGGCTTCGGTGGGAATGGGCTGGTCCGGCTCCCAGGACTCAACCCGCACCGTCAATCCCAGCTCGCGGGCGCGCTCGCGCATCAGCTCGGCGTCCGCAACCACCACCAGTTCGGTTTCCCGCTCGCGCTCAGCCAGGCTGAGGCACAGGTCCGGCCCAATGCCGGCTGGCTCACCCGCCGTGACCGCCAGGCGTGCTGGGCGACTCACGATTGGTCCTCCCCGAGTTTCACGTTCACGTAGGCTTCCTCACGGATCTGGCTCAACCAGTTCTGGAGTTCCAGTTCGTACTGGCGCTGCTGCAATGCCTGACGCGCCTTGTTACGCCGGGCCTGGTCGCTCTTCTCGGCCTGGCGCTTATCCTCAACCTTCAGGATGTGCCAGCCAAACCGGGAACGGAAGGGGTCACTGGTTTCGCCCACCGGCGTATTCATCATGGTGTCCTCAAACGCGGGCACCATTTCACCAGGGCCAACCCATCCCAGCTCACCCCCATCGGAAACGGTGCCGGGGTCGTCGGAGTATTCCTGGGCCAGGGCTGCAAAGTCGGCCCCGTTGCTCAGTTGTGACTGGATGTCGCGGATCAGCGATTCCGCCTCGGAGGCCGAGCGGTTCTGGGTATTGACCAGGATGTGGCTCACCTTGCGCTGGACGACCTTCCCGGAATCCTGGCCCCGGCGGTCCAGTGGCGTGACCACATGGAAACCGCTGCCGCTCTTCAGTACTTGCGAGGGTTCGCCCACATCCAGCTTGGGAATCGTGTCGGCCACCAACGAGGGCAGTTCCTGGCCGGTGCGCCAGCCCAGCTCACCGCCTTCCAGCGCTTTACGCCCGTCTGACTCGGCAACGGCCAGCTCCCGGAAGTCCGCCCCGTCTTCCAGCCGTTGCTGGATGGATTCAGCCTTGCTGCGGGCAGCCTGGACCTGCTCTTCATCATTGAAGTTGTTCACCTTGATCAGGATGTTACCGAGCAAGTGTTCAATGCCGGATTGATCCTGGGCCTGGGCGGAGCTGAGGAAGTTGTCCACCTCCCGTTCCGTCACGCGCACGCGCCGGCCCACGCGCTGCTGCTGGACCCGGCTGACCAGCATCTCGCGCCGGATCTGCTCCCGTGCCTGCTGGAAACTCATCCCCTCGCTGGCCAGCGCCTGCTCGAACGCGTTCAGGCTGCTGAAGCCGTTGTTGCGGGCAACGTTGCGCATGGCGTCGTTGAGCTCGGAATCCCCAATGCGCATCCCCATCTTGCGGGCCCGCTGGATCTGGATCTCTTCGAGCACGAGCTGATCCAGCACGCGCTGTTGCAGCACGGATTCCGGCGGCAGCCGCGTCCCCTGGGCATTCATGCGTGAACGGATCTGCTGCATCCGGGCCTGGAGTTCGGACTGCAGCACCACGCCCTCGTCCACCACGGCCACGACGCGGTCCAGGGGCTGGCGGTCGGCCCCAGCCGCGAGCATGGGCAGGCAGGCCAGCAGGATCAGGGCCAGCAGGTTGGAAGGACGCTGTCGTTTCAGAGTCATGCTTACCTCAATGTGATTGGGTTCAGGGCCACCGCGCCCGCGCTGGCCGCCGCAGCTGGTCGGGGCTCGGTCGCTCGCGGGTGGCACCACGGCGACCGAAACCCGGAATGGCATCGCGGGCCGTTTCACCGGCACTGCCGCTGCCGCCGAGCCCGAGCAGCTTGACCTGGAACAGCAAGCGGGTGTCCAGGCCCTCGTTCCGGGTGCGATAGCGCTGGGCCACGAACTGCAGGTTCCAGCAGCAGCTGGTGTACTCAACGCCCAGGAGCGTGCCCGCCGTTGCCTCATTGTCCATATCGTAAAGCCAGCGGCCAATCAGGCTCGTCTGTTCACCCAGCGCCAGCACGCCGCTCACATCCGCTTGCTCAAGATCGGTGGCCGCGTCATAGGTATGGCCGGCATTGAGCAGGTTCCGGTAGTCGCGGGTATGGAAGCCAAGCTGGCTGCGCCCTCTCACCGTTTTATGGGCCCGGTTATCCCACTGGCCGGTAATGCGCAGATCCATGGTTTCCAGCGGTCGCAGCTGCAGCTCACCGGCGTAGGGCGATGTCCGGTCCGCATCCGCCCCCATGCCGTTGGGCAGCGCCACCTTCTCATTGTCGAAGCGGTGGATCTGGCCAAAGCTCAGCCGGGCCCGCTCGATGCCTGCCTCCCTATCATACACCCGAGAGGTCAGGGCCGTCGTGAGGCGGTTGTTATCGCCCACCCGGTCGCCACCCACGAAGCGGTCCCGGGCAAAGAGCTGGTTGAAGTGGAAGGAATTGAGCCGGGTATCGAAGTTGGGGATGTCGCTCTGGTCGCGTTGCGGCGAGTAGACGTAATACAGCCGTGGCTCAAGGGTCTGGGTATAGGCGGTCCCGCCGGATTCGAAGAAGCGATCAAAGTAGAGTCCGGCATCCAGATCCGCGAAGGGTACGCTGCGACTGAAGCGCTCCTCCCGGTCCAGGTCGTCCAGCTGGTACTCGGTATGGTCGAGCATGACGGAGGTGTCCACAAATCCGGACAGACCGCGCAGCTCCCAGCCCACTTCCGGGCGGGCGCGCAACCGGTGGCCGGTCGCCGCTTCCAGCCCCTGGAGGCCGTCGTTGTCACGCCAGAAGTAGTTGTATTCCGTTTCCTGGCTGGCATACCAGTTGCCACTGCGGGTACTGAGATCCAGCTGCAGGCGAGGCAGCTGGCTGTAGGGCCGGTCGCCCTCTGGAATGGCCGGGTCAATGGTCTGGAAGCCCCGGAGCGCGGCGGAAAAGTCCAGGCCCGGCTGGCTGTAGCGCAGCTGCCCGTTGCGCCGCAGATGCGTGTCCTGCTGGATATCGAGCGTGCGGTTGAGGTCGGTGGCGTAATCGTCATCGGAGACCACCGCGTAGTCCAGATCCCCGTACCAGCCGCCCCCGAAATCGGCGTTACTGGTCACATCCAGCCCCCAGCGCTCCCCGTCCTCTCCCGGGTTGTCCGAGTCAAATTCGGAATCATTGGCGATATAGCCCAGCTGCACATCCGTCTGCCCGAAACGGCTCAGGTACCGTGTTTCCAGCTCCGAAAAGTAGCCTCGCCCCTGGACGAACTGAGGGGTATAGGTCGCGTCGTAATGAGGCGCCAGGTTGAAATAGAAGGGGGTGGCCACGAAGACCCCATTGCCAGTGGTGGACGACCCGAAAGTGGGGTACAGGAAGCCGGTGTGACGGCGGTCATCAATGGGGAAGCGGACCCAGGGCACGTACAGTAAGGGCACGTCCTTTACCCGCAACCGGACATGGCGGGCGGTCCCAAAGCCACTGGCGCGGTCCAGCTCCACCCCGCTTGCCGCGAGCGACCAGTCATCCTGGCCCGGCGGGCAGGTGGTCATGACCGCCTGATGAATGCCCATGGCGGCCTCGCCGGTGCGCTCGATGCGGCCCGCGCTGCCCCGCATGCGGCTGTCATGGAGCAGGAAGCGCGCAGTATGGAGGGTCAGCTCGCCGCCCTGGTCATCCGTGCGCGCCTGGTTACCGGTGAGCAGCGCCCCCTGCGCCCGACTGACCACATCACCCTCAAGGTCGAGCTCGCCACTGGCCTGATCATACCGGGCCCGGTCACTGCGCACCCTGAGTTCACCCTGCTGGACCCGGACGTCGCCCTTGAGCTCCAGGGTCTGCTGCATGCGGTAACGAGCGTTGCGGCTGGTAATCTCCAGCGGCCTGGTGCCGCCTTCCGGCGAACCGGCCTCCGAACTGGCGGCTTCAAGGGCGGGGGGACGATAGGCGCCACCACAGTAGGCCGGCACCTGCTCCTGCAGGGCGGGGGGCAGCTGATCCCAGTCGACCCAATCCATGGCGGCCGCCGAAGGGGGCTGACCGGCCTGGGCGGACGCACAGCCAAACACGATGCTGGCAGCCAGCATCCGGAAACCACCAGTGCGGTTGTTGATCCACCTCTTTATTGCCACTCACCCTCTCCGGAGCGTCCGCCAGCATGCGGCTGAAAACAGCCACACAGTCTACATGGGCCACTGCGGCATGTTAACGCTCTCTGGCCAGTTGGCTGAGGGTTAATGCAGAATACAACCCATCTGCAAGGTGCTGCGTGGCGCGGCGCCGTTCAACGGGAGCAACCATGGATCAACGCTACGACGCCATGCTGGCCTGGCTGCGCCAGACCCTGGGAACCGCGCCGGGAGCGCTCGAGCCAGTGGCCGGCGACGCGAGTTTCCGCCGCTATTTCCGCGTGACCACGCCGCAGGGGTCGCGGGTGGTCATGGACGCGCCGCCCGAAAAGGAATCCTGCGAGGCGTTCGTGGCGCTGACCCGCCACTGGCATCAACAGGGCCTGCACGTGCCGGAGCTGCTCGCGGCGGACACGGACCAGGGGTTGCTGCTGCTGGAGGATCTGGGCGACCGGCTCTACCTGGATGAGCTCACCAGCGAGGCGGCGGCGGACCGCCTCTATGGACAGGCACTGAGAGCCCTGGTGCAGCTGCAGGGCCTGCCCTCGCCGCCTGACTACCCCTTGCCGCCCTATGACCAGCAGCGCCTGCAGAACGAAATGCAGCTGTTCCCGGACTGGCTCCTGGAGCAGAAACTGGGCATGCGCCTTTCAAGCCAGGAACAGGCGATGCTGGCCACCACCTTTGCCACGCTCACCGAATCCGCCCTTGCCCAGCCGCGGGTCACCGTCCACCGTGATTACCATTCCCGCAACCTGCTGGTTACCGGAGACAACGACCCCGGCATCATTGACTTCCAAGACGCGGTCATCGGCCCCATCACCTACGACGTGGCCTCACTGCTGCGCGACTGCTACGTGAGCTGGCCGCTGGAAAAGGTCTGCGCGTGGCTGGAGTATTACCGCATCGAGGCCCGGGAGGCGGGGCTGCACCAGGCGGACGAGGCCACCTTCCGCCAATGGTTCGAGCTCATGGGCATCCAGCGCCACCTCAAGGCCAGCGGCATCTTTGCGCGGCTCGACCAGCGTGACGGCAAGCCCCGTTACCTGGCCGACATCCCGCGCACCCTGGACTACATCATTTCAGCCTCCCGCCGGCAGCCGGCCATGGAGCACTTCGGGGACTGGCTGGCCGAGCGCGTGGCGCCGGCGGTGGAGCGGATGGTCACGACCTCATGAAAGCCATGATCCTGGCCGCCGGGCGGGGCGAACGACTGCGACCGCTGACCCTGAAGACCCCCAAGCCGCTTCTGCCTGTGGGCGGGCGGCCCCTGATCGAGTGGCACATTGAGGCCCTGGTGGCAGCGGGAATCCAGGGGATTGTGATCAACACCGCCTGGCTGGGCGAGCGCATTGAAGCCGCGCTGGGCAATGGGCAGCGCTTGGGCGCCCGTATTGAGTATGCCCGCGAGGGCACACCACTGGAGACCCTGGGCGGGCTCCGCAATGCCTTGCCCATGCTCACGGAAACCGATGACGAGTTCCTGGTGCTCAACGGGGACGTGTGGACGGACTTTCAGCTGGCACCGCTGGTGGCCAGCCGATTGGACGCCAACACCGACGCGCACCTGGTCCTGGTTCCAAACCCGGATCACCACAGCAGCGGCGATTTTGGGCTGACCGATGGCGGGCGCGTCACCCTGGACAAGGAGGACGCCCTCACCTTTGCCGGCATCAGCCGGCTGCACCGGCGCCTGATTGACAGCGCGCCGGGGGAGACGGACCGGCTGGGCCCGGTGCTGAAGCAGGCGTGCCAGCAGGAGCGGGTCATCGGCACCCGCCATGATGGGCTCTGGGTGGATGTGGGCAGCCCGGAACGACTTGAAACAACGCGCGCCCTGGCAGAGAGCGGCAAGGCCCCATGAACGCGAAACACAGCAGCCAGACCAACGA
Organism: Salicola sp. AFF1; assembly: GCF_056783195.1. Taxonomy (NCBI): domain Bacteria; kingdom Pseudomonadati; phylum Pseudomonadota; class Gammaproteobacteria; order Oceanospirillales; family Halomonadaceae; genus Salicola; species Salicola sp. AFF1. The sequence continues at coordinate 63,167 of NZ_JBXAYL010000017.1, read as the reverse complement.
GGCGCTTCCGGATAACCTCTCGGAGCTGCTTCAGGAACTGACCGCCTGCGGCCACCACGGCGCCCGCCTGCTGGAACGCACCGGCCTGCCCCGCTGGGCACGCGGCACGCTGTTCCGGCTGATGGGCTTTGTGGCCAAGGCGGACGGGCGTGTGACCGAGCTGGACATCCGCTACGGTGAATCGCTGATGCGCGGCCTTGAGGCCGGTCCCCGCCAGCGCCGCCGGCTGATCCGCCGGTTCAACGCCGGCAAAGGCGACGCCCAGCCCACCGTCCCCCTATGGTTCCGCTTGATCTCTCGGCGCTGGCCGGAAACGGCGCTGCGGTTGAGCATGGCGCTGGTCCATCTGTGCTATCAGGGGTCGTCGGATTCGGCCGCCCGCGTGGCGCGCTGCCACGCTGCCATCACCGCCACCGGCCTGCCCGCCACGGCCAGCAACCGGATCCTGCAGAGCTACCGGGGCAAGGTCTGGTCCGATGCCTCCCGGAACGGGACCAGCTCAACCACGGTGACCGGCCTGGCCCGCGCCTGCGAGGTGGTCGGCGGTAAGCCGTCGGACTCACTGGAGACCCTGCGCCAGGCCTACCGTAAGCAACGCAGCCTGTATCATCCGGATCGGGTGCAGCACACGGACATGGACCCGCAACTCGCGCGCACCCGCCTGGAGGAGATCCACAAGGCCTGGGACCTGATCAGCCGGCGTCACCCGGAAGCGCGCTGATCAGTGGAATGCGCCACTCCAGCGCATCCAGCAGGTTCTTCACCGCCAGCCCCAGCTCGGTATCGCCCTCAATCACCAGCTGGCGCTGGAAGAAGAGCCGGTCCGGATCTTCCCGGCGCTCCGCCAGCCGCCGAAAGGCTTCCACGGTGCCACGGATGGTTGCTTCCGCCTCCGCATCCGCCATACGCAGCCGCCCACCCCAGAAGCCAAGCGTGACGCCAGTGGCCCGGTCATCCAGCTCCAGTCGCAGGAGCCGGCCTTCCAGTTCCTCGAAATCCCCTTCCGCCAGGGCCTCCTGGAACAGGTGGTTCAACGCCACCTCCACCAGTCCCTGCTTGAGGGGCCAGGGCAGGCGCGCATCCACCAGCGGTACAATGCCCCGTGCCGCGCGATCCAGTGTCTCTTTCATCAGCGGTGACTCCAGTCCATGCCCGGGCGGCCGTACCAGTAGCCGTCACAGGGCGGTGCGTCCGCCAGCGCCAGCGGGTGGCGCTCGGGCATCTCACCATGGCGTGCCCGGTCGAAACGCCGCACCACCTCCGCCATGCCGTCGTATTCCGGGCTCAGTCGCACCGTATCGACTCCCAGCTGCTGCATGTCCGGCAGCTCCCGCATCAGGTCATAGCGGGCGCCGGAGAGGGTGCTGATGCCATTGAGCCGGAATACGTCCTGGTGCTCACGGGATTTCAGGGGCAACCCTTCCGGATGCTGCTGGCAGACGAATTCACAGCGGTCCTTGGGCTTGCCGTAATAGCGGGCCGTGAAGCAGCGCGACGACCACGCCAGGGGCAGGAAGCCCCAGGCGAAAACCTCGACCGGTGCGTACAGTGACGCCTCCTGGAGGGCCGCCTGCATGTCCGCCAGGGTGTCCCTGCTCAACTCCACCGGCAGACACCAGCGCTGCAGGCCACGGCGCAGCAGCACCCTCAGCGTGGCGATGTTGTAGAGGTTAACGGAAGGCCCGGTCACAAATGGCAGGCCCGCTTCAGTCACCATGTTGAGCGCGCTCTGGTCGTTGGCCTCCACCAGAAACTCGGCGTTGTCGCGGATGCGGCGCAGGGTGCGCAGGTCCGCTTCGGATTCGATCAGCGTCTGGGTGGAGAGCACCACTTCCTTACCGCAGGCCTGCAGGTCGCGCGCCAGATCCACCCAGTCCGATACCTTCATGTCCCGACGTCGGGAACAGACCACTTCCCCCAGGTAGATGGTTTCCACCGGCCATTCCGCTGCCTCGGCGTAGAAGTTGAGTACATCCTGGCGGGGCCAGTACCAGAGAATGGGCCCCAGGGAGAGTTTCATCGTCATTTCCAGCTCCGGGTCCATGCGCCCAATGTCGTGTGCCCACCCTCGGACAGTTCCCCCAGGGTCTGGCGCCATTGCGGGGCGGGTTCAAAGGTTTCGGGATCCGCCATGACCCGGTCAATCGCCGCGCGCCAGGTTCCCGCGACCTGGCCGCTGTAGGCGGGACTGCGCTGGCGCCCTTCGATCTTGAGCGCGGCCACGCCGAGCTGGTGCAGCTCCGGCAGCAGATCCATGGTATTGAGGCTGGTGGGCTCTTCGATGGCGTGATAGACCGAGCCGCCCACCTCGAAGCGCCCCTTGCACAGGGTCGGGTAGCCCGCCTGTTCGTCGCCCCCAAAGCGGTCGATCAGCACCCCATTCAAACGGGCTTCCAGCTCGTCGCCCTTCTCCTGCCATCGGACGGCCTTGGCTGGAGAGCAGGCGCCACAGGTGTTGGGCGATTCGTCCGTCAGATAGGACGACAGGTAACAGCGCCCCTCAGCCATGATGCAGAGACTGCCAAAGGCGAACACCTCCAGCTCCACCGGTGAATGGGCCGCCACCTGGCGCACCTGGTCCATGGACAGCACGCGCGGCAGCACTGCCCGGCTGATGCCGAATTCCCGGTGATAGAAGCGCAGCGCCTCGTAGCTGGTGGCCGAGCCCTGAACGGACAGATGGCGGGGCACCTCCGGGTGGTTCCGGGCCGCGTAATCCAGCAGCCCCATATCCGCCAGGATCAGCGCATCAAAGCCCAGATCCACGGCCCGGTCCAGGGTGGCCGTCCAGTGCGGCCAGCCCGCCGGTTGCGGGTAGGTGTTGAGCGCGCAGAACACGCGCGTGCCGCGTTTTCGGGCGTAGTCCATGCCCTCGCGCATGCGTTTTTCGGTAAAATTGAGACCGGCGAACTGGCGGGCGTTGGTGTGGTCACGGAAACCGATGTAGACCACATCGGCGCCCGCATCAACGGCGGCTTTCAGTGCGGGCAGATTGCCCGCCGGACAGACGAGTTCCATGGGTGCCTCCGGTGGCTGAGGGCAAGTCACATTGTCCCGTTACCCGAGAGCGCCCACCACCGAATCCATCAATTGGGCTGGCCATGCGTTTGTCTGATTTGTATATTCCAAAACAAACTTACCATTTTTGTTTTTATCAATTTATGATCTCGTCAGAGTCAGTATCCTGAGCGCCATTTCCAACGCATCATCCAACTGGTCAAGAGGTTTCCATGAGCACGTCTTCCAACCCGCTCAACCATCAGGTGGTGGTCGTAGGCGGCGGTACCGCCGGCACGACCGTGGCCGCCTCCCTGCTCCGTCAGCGCCCGGATCTGGATGTGGCCGTGGTGGAACCGTCAGAGCACCATTACTACCAACCCGCGTTCACACTGGTCGGCGGTGGCACCTATTCCCTGGAAAGCACGCACCGCGCCCAGAAAGAGACACTGCCGGAGAAGGCCACCTGGGTCCGTGCTGGCGTGGCCTCTTTTGAGCCGGACAGCAACCAGCTCACTCTGGATGATGGGCGCCAGCTCCAGTACAGCTATCTGGTGGTGGCCCCGGGGATCAAGCTGGACTGGGATCGCGTGGAAGGGTTGCGCGAGGCGCTGGGCAGCAACGGCGTCTGCAGTAACTACAGTCCGGAAACGGCACCCTACACCTGGGAATGCCTGCGCCAGTTCCGGGGCGGCAACGCCATCTTCACCCAGCCGCCGCCCCCCTTGAAGTGCGCCGGCGCGCCGCAGAAGATTGCCTACCTGGCAGCGGATTATCTGAGGCGCAACAACCTGGCCCCGGAAAGCAACCTGCAGTTCTACAGCGGCGCCGGCGCTCTGTTCAGCGTGCCGGATTTTGTCCCGCACCTGCAGAAGGTGATGGACCGCTACGGCATTGGGGTTAACCTGGGCCACGACCTGGTGGCCATTGACGCCGAGCGCAAGGTGGCCCGTTTTGCCACCAAGGACGCCAACGGGGAGCGCAAGGAAGTGGAGCAGCCCTATGATCTGCTGCACGTAACACCGCACCAGACAGCGCCGGATTTCGTGAAGCAGAGCCCGCTGGCCAATGCGGATGGCTGGGTCGACGTGGACAAGCACACCACCCAGCACAACCAGTACCCCAACGTGTTCTCACTCGGGGATGCCAGCTCCCTCCCCACGTCCAAGACGGCAGCCGCCGTGCGCAAACAGGCGCCGGTCACGGTGCGTAACCTGCTGGCCCAGGTGGACGGGCAGGCGCTGTCCGCCCAGTACGATGGCTACACGTCCTGCCCACTGGTGACCGGCTACGGCAAGGTGATGCTGGCGGAGTTCATGTACGACGGCGTGGTCACGCCAACGCTGCCGCTGAGCCCGTTCAAGGAGTCGCGGTTCTACTGGGTGGTCAAGAAGCACCTGCTGCCGCCCTTCTACTGGAACCAGATGCTGCAGGGCAAGGAACCCGATATTGCCCACAAGCCGCTGAAATCGGCCTGAGAATCCTGGCGGCCCAGGCTGGGCCGCCAAACAACGGGGGGCTGGTGGCGCGGCGCCCGATGGGATGGGCCCGCGCCGGGGAATGGCTTTCAGAAGCTGTAGCCGACGTGCAGCCGATAGATCATGGGATCGATTTCGACCGTGCCGATATCATTGCCATTGAGCTCAGCGTCGGTCTCAATGTTCGCGTAGTAGGCGGCGGCACCCACCGACCAGCTCTCGTCCAGGGCCACATCCACCCCGACCTGGCCTGCAAGGCCGAATGAATCATCCAGGCTCAGGTCGGTAGCGCCCGTGGCGTTCTGACCGGTCTGATTCAGTTCCTCATCCCAGAAGGTGGTGTAGTTCACACCGACCCCAACATAGGGCTCGAAACCAAGGTTCTGGCCGGACAGCGGATACCAGGAAACCGTTACGGTTGGCGGCAGGTGCTTGGTGGAACCAATGTTTGAGCCGCCCAGTTGGCTCGCCTCGATATCGTGCTCGAAAGGCGTTGCGGCCAGCAGATTGACACTGGTATTACCGGTCATCATGTAGCTGATGCTGGCGCCGGCCTGGATGTCGGAGTCCGCACGCAGGTCGAAAGCGCCATTCGCAACGGAGGAATAGCTGCCACCGGGTACGACGCTGGCAATACCGCCACGGACAATGGTGTCGCCCTGATCATAGGCAACGGCAGGCGCTGCCACGCCGACGGCTGTCATGGAAAGCGCTGCGATGAGGCACTGGCGAGTCAGGTTCTGTTGCATAGGTTAAAGCTCCTGCCTTTGAAGTTGATCCCAGTCTAAGGCAGAGCCCGGCCCCTTATGATTGACCTATCTCATTGATTTTGAATTTGATTTATGTCAAAGACCAGCCGCCGTGGGGCGCGGCGGCTGGGGTGGCAATGCACCGGCACCAACACCGTTGGCCGGCTCAGTGGCGGATGAGGTAATCAAACGCACCCAGTGCGGCCCTGGAGCCCTCGCCCATGGCAATCACGATCTGTTTGTAGGGGACCGTGGTGACGTCACCGGCGGCGAAAATCCCCGGTATCGAGGTCATGCCGTGATCATCCGTCACGATCTCGCCATGCTGTGACAGCTCGATGGGCGAGTCCTGCAGCCACTCAGTATTGGGCACCAGCCCGATCTGGACAAATACCCCTTCCACCGCCAGGTCGCGTGCCTCGCCACTGTTGGTTTCCTCATAGGTCAGGCCCGTCACGCGCTTGCCATCACCATTGATAGCCGTGGTCTTGGCGCCCGTGATGACCTCCACGTTGGGCAGACTCTTGAGCTTTTCCTGCAGTACGGCGTCGGCCTTGAGCTCGTCCATGACTTCCAGAAGGAAAACCTGCTTCACCAGGCCGGACAGGTCAATGGCGGCTTCCACGCCGGAGTTACCGCCCCCGATCACGGCCACGTCCTTGCCCTTGTACAGGGGCCCGTCACAGTGCGGGCAATAGGCCACGCCACGGGTGCTGTATTCCTGTTCGCCGGGCACTCCCATCTGGCGCCAACGCGCACCGGTCGCCAGGATCAGGGAACGGCTCTGCAAGCGCGCCCCGGAGTCGAAGACCACCTCGTGCACCCCACCGGTCTCGGTGGCCGGGTTCAGGCTGACGGCACGCTGGACGTTCATCACATCCACGTCGTACTGGCGGACATGTTCCTCCATGGCCGAAACCAGGCGCGGCCCTTCGGTTTCCGGAACCGAAATGAAGTTCTCAATGGCGGCTGTATCCAGCACCTGGCCACCAAAGCGCTCCGCCACCACGCCCGTGGTGATGCCCTTGCGAGCGGCGTAGATAGCAGCAGCCGCGCCAGCGGGCCCACCGCCAACGGCAAGCACGTCAAAGGTGCCCTTTTCGTTGAGGCGGGCTGCTTCACGCTCGGTGGCGCCGGTATCCACCTTCGCCAGGATTTCCTCCAGACCCAGGCGGCCCTGGTCGAAGAAGTCTCCGTTGAGGTAGACGCTGGGGACGGACATCACCTCCCGGTCTTCAACCTCCTGCTTGAACACGGCGCCGTCGATCGCCACATGCTCAATCGCCGGATTCAGGATGGCCATGAGGTTGAGCGCCTGAACCACATCCGGGCAGTTCTGGCAGGACTGCGAGAAATAGGTCTCGAACCTCAGCGGCCCCGGCAGCGCCCGGATCTGTTCAATGGTCTCCTCGCTGGCGCGTGGCGGATGCCCGCCCGTCTGAAGCAATGCCAGAACCAGGGAGGTGAACTCATGCCCCATGGGCAGACCAGCGAAGACCACGCCCGTAGGCCCGTCTTCCCGGTTCAGGGTAAAGGAGGGCCGGCGCGCGTCCTGACCGTCAGTGCGCAGCGTGATCCGGTCCGTGAGCGAGACGATGTCCTCCAGCAACGAGCGCATTTCACTGGACTTGTCGCTGTCATCCAGCGAGGCCACGATCTCGAACGGGTTGGTGACCTTGTCCAGATACCCCTGGAGCTGGGTCTTCAGATTCTGGTCCAGCATGAATACACCCTCACTAAAGGCTTATTGAATCCGGGATGGTGGAGCCGGGGAGACGCGGGCGCCTCCCCGGATCAGGCAATGGCAGGCTTTAGATCTTGCCGACGAGGTCCAAGGACGGTTCCAGCGTCTCTTCGCCTTCTTCCCACTTGGCGGGGCAGACTTCGTTGGGATGCGCGCGCACGTACTGGGCCGCCTTGACCTTGCGCAGCAGCTCCTCGGCGTTGCGGCCGATGTTGCCGGCATTGATCTCTTCGATCTGGATGCGGCCGTCCGGGTCCACAACGAAGGTACCGCGTTCGGCGAGGCCGTCTGCTTCCGACAGGATTTCAAAGTTGCGGGAAATGGTCAGTGTCGGGTCGGCGACCATCGGGAACTGCAGCTTGCCGATGGTGTCGGAGCTGTCGTGCCAGGCCTTGTGCGTGAAATGGGTGTCGGTTGAGACGCTGTAGATCTCGACGCCCAGCTTGCGGAACTCGTCATAGTTGTCCGCCAGGTCACCAAGCTCAGTGGGGCATACAAAGGTGAAGTCCGCGGGGTAGAAGAAGAACACACTCCACTGGCCCTTGATGGTCTCGTCGGACACCTCAACGAATTCGCCGTTGTGGTAAGCCTGTGCGGTAAAGGGTTTGATTTCGGTAGTGATCAGCGACATGGGTTGGAACCTCCTTGGTTTTGACAGTGAGCGCTAACTTTTTTAGAAGATGCTAAACTTTGCCCCTGCCGCCCATCAATCATTTTTGCCGATCCGCCCGATAAGACAGGGCTATTGCCTTGCCCTCTGCCGCCGTGCCTGATCCTGCCAGACCCGTCAGGCGACAGTGGCGGCCTGCCCGCTGCCCTGACTTACCTCAATGGCGTTGCCGGCAAGACGGACGGCGTAGACGTTGAGCCGGTAGTCATCAGGGGCTTCCACGCAACGGCCGTCCAGCAATGAGAAATGCTTCTTGTACAGCGGCGTGGCCACCACGGGTTCGCCCTCAATGTCCCCCACGATGCCCCGGGCGATGATGTTCACGCCCGAGATGGGGCAGTAATTATCCACGGCATACAGTGGCTGTTCCAGCTCCGGAATGTAAAAGATAGCGACCTGGCGGTCCCCGAAGCGGGCGCCAACGCCCGCTCCCGCAACCAGGTCCGTGTCCCGGCCAATGCAGGCCCATTCGTTATGCTGTGTCATGGTGGTTCCTCCTCAGACAGACACCGCTGGAATGCGCTCCAGCTTCTCTTCCGGCGTGGCGGGGCGCGGCTGGTCACGCTCTTCCACGGTCACCACGTAAGGGTCATCCCCGTCTTCGTTAATCATCTGGCGGAAGCGCTTGAGCTTCTCAGGGTCTTCGAGCGTGGTCTTCCACTCGCATTGGTAGTTGTTGATCAAGCGTGCCATCTGCTCGTCCAGTTCGGCGGCAATGCCCAGTGAGTCTTCCATGATCACCTCGCGCACATAGTCCAGTCCGCCTTCCAGGTTCTCCAGCCAGCGCGCGGTGCGCTGCAGCCGGTCCGCGGTGCGGATGTAGAGCATCATGAAGCGGTCGATGGTGCGGATCAGGGTGTCGGTATCCAGGTCCTGGGCCAGAAGGTCCGCATGGCGTGGACGCATGCCGCCATTGCCGGCCACATAGAGGTTCCAGCCGTTCTCGGTGGCGATCACCCCAAAGTCCTTGCTCTGGGCCTCGGCGCATTCGCGGGTACAGCCGCTGACGCCGAACTTAAGCTTGTGCGGGGCGCGGATGCCCTTGTAGCGATGCTCAAGGTCAATGGCGAGCTGCACGCTGTCCTGCACCCCGTAACGGCACCAGGTACTGCCGACGCAACTCTTCACGGTCCGCACCGCCTTGCCGTACGCATGGCCGGTCTCGAAGCCCGCGTCCACGAGCCGCTGCCAGATCGCCGGCAGGTCATTGAGCTTGGCGCCGAAAAGATCCACGCGCTGGCCGCCGGTGATCTTGGTGTAGAGTTCGAATTCCTTGGCCACCTGGCCAAGCGTGATCAGGCTGTCCGGCGTGATCTCGCCGCCGGCGACCCGGGGCACCACGGAGAAGGTGCCGTCCTTCTGCATGTTGGCCAGGAAGGTGTCGTTGGTGTCCTGCAGGCCCACGTGCTCTTCCCGGAGTACGTAGTCGTTCCAGGTGGATGCGAGGATCGAGGCCACGGTGGGCTTGCAGATGTCGCAGCCCAGGCCCTTGCCGTGGTTGCGCAGCAGCGTCCGGAAGTCTTCGATGCCCTCAACCCGGATAATGTGTTCCAGCTCCTGGCGCGAGTAATCGAAGTGCTCGCAGACGCTGTTATCCACTTCCATGCCCAGCGCCGCCATCTCGTGGTCGACGATCTCCTTGAGCTGGCCGGCACAGCCACCGCAGCCGGTACCGGCTTTGGTGGCCGCCTTAACATCGCCCACGGAGGTGTAGCCGTCATACACGCACTGGACGATGTCGCCCTTGGTGACGTTGTGACAGGAGCAGATGCCGGCGGTCTCCGGCAGGGCGTCCACGCCCAGCGCCGGGGCGCCGCCCTCGCTCGCGGGCAGGATCAGTGACTCCGGGCTGTCCGGCAGTTCCAGCCCGTTCAGGGTGTACTGCAGCAGGGTGTCGTAGTAGCTGTTGTCGCCCACCAGCATGGCGCCCAGCAGCTGCTTGCCGTCGGCGGAGACCACCAGCTTGCGGTACTCCTGGGCAATGCCATTGGTGTAGCGGTAGAACCGCGCTCCCGGGTTCTGGTTGCCGTGGGCATCGCCAATGGCGCCCACGTCCACGCCCATGAGCTTGAGCTTGGTGCTCATGTCTTCTCCGGTGAAGGCCCGATCGCCCCCGGTCAGCGTGTCCAGGGCGGCCTTGGCCATCTGGTAGCCAGGGCCGACCAGACCGAAGATGCTGTCGTTCCACAGCGCCACTTCGCCAATGGCGAGGATGTCGGGATCACTGGTGCGGCAGTGATCGTCAATCACGACACCCCCGCGTTCGCCCATGGTGAGGCCGGCCTCCCGCGCCAGTCCATCGCGTGGGCGGATGCCGGCGGAAAACACGATCAGGTCGGTCTCCAGCAGGCGATCGTCCTGGAACACCATCTGGTGACGGGCGTTGGTGCCGTCCTCAATGCGCTGGGTCGCGCGGCCGGTCAGCACCTGCACCCCCAGTTCCTCGATTTTTTCTTGCAGGATGCCGCCGCCCTCTTCGTCCACCTGCACCGGCATCAATCTGGGCGCGAATTCCACCACGGCGGTGTCCAAGTCCAGTTCCCGCAGGGCATTGGCGGCTTCCAGCCCCAACAGGCCACCACCCACCACCACGCCGGTATTGGCGCGGGCGGCAGCTTCACGAATGGCATCCAGGTCGTCCAGGGTGCGGTAGACCAGGCAGTCCTCGCGGTCATTGCCCTCGATGGGGGGCACAAAGGGATAGGAGCCGGTCGCCAGCACGAGCTTGTCGTACGCGAGTGTCTCGCCATTATCGAGGGTCAGGGTCCGGGCCTCCCGGTCAATGTTCGTGGCCGCCGTGTTCAGGCGCAGGTCAAACCCCCACTGGGCGTACTGGTCCGCCGTGGAAAACGCCAGGTCATTGGCGGATTTGCCCTGGAAGTACTCGGACAGGTGCACACGGTCATAGGCGATATGGCGTTCCTCACCCAGCACCGTCACCTGAAACCCGTCCGCCTGCCCGCTTTCGGCCAGTTGCTCCAGGAAGTGATGACCCACCATGCCGTTACCGATCACGATCAGGTTCTGTTTGCTCATGACGTTGTCCTCCGGTTGCCAGCGGGCGCCCATTCAGGCCGCCTCGCAGTATGCTTCGCCAAATGCCAGGCTGGCGCGCCAGGCACTGAGATCCGTTCCCTGGCACAGGTGCTCGAACAGCCAGGGGCCCGTTGATGCGTCGCCATAGAGCACGGCACCCACGAGGCGATTGTTCTTCAGGAAGAGGCGGCGGTATTCGCCACCGCGGCGGTCGTGGTACAGGATGGATTCCGTATCCCCGTCACGGGCGTCGATGTCGCCACAGGAGAACACTTCCACGCCGCTGATCTTGAGTCGGGTGGCCAGGGGCGCCTCGCGGTAGCTCTGGTGGCCGCCACAGAGTCGGTCGGCCAGGACGCCGGCCTGGCGGTGAACGGGCTCGACCAGGCCATAGGTCAGGTCCCCGAACTGGCAGCACTCACCAAGGGCATGGATATGGGCATCACTGGTAGTGAGCGTGGCGTCTACATGGATGCCCCGGGCACACGCGAGCCCGGCCTCCTCCGCCAGCTCGCGGTTGGGCTGGGTGCCGGCGGCGATCACCACCAGGTCCGCCGCCAGTACCCGCCCGTCGGCAAGGTGTACTGCCTCAACCTGCTGTTCCCCCTCAATCCGGGCCACGCCGTTGCCCAGGTGCAGTGCCATGCCGCGCTGGCGCAGGGTGGCCGCCAGCATGTTACCGGCAGCCTCGTCCAGCTGGCGGTTCAGGGGCCAGTCACCGCGATGCACCACCGAGACGCTCATTCCCTGGGCCCGCAACCCTTCCGCGGCCTCCAGGCCCAGGAAGCCACCACCGAGCACAATGGCATGGCCTCCGTGGCGGCTGCGCTGTGTCATCCACCGGGCGTCCTTCAGGGTCCGGAAGCCGGTGACCCCGTCCAGACCGGTCCCCTCGATTGCCGGCATCGCGGGGCGCGAGCCGGTGGCGATCACAAGCCGGTCATAGGGGATGCGGCGTCCCGCCCGCGTGATCACGACCCGGGCACCACGGTCAATCCGCGCTACGCCATCGCCGTTGTGCACATGCATTCCGTGCTCCAGGTACCAGCCGGGCGCGGCCAGCGGTAAGGCTTGCGTGGTGGTTTCCCCCGCCAGCCAGGGCGAGAGCAGGATCCGGTTGTAGGCCAGCTCCGGTTCGTCACTGATCACCGTCACGCGCCAGCCGTGGCGTGTTCCCGCCAGCTGCTCCAGCAGCCGCTGTGTGGCCATGCCGTGACCGATAATGACAAGTTCGCCACCCATTGTGTCCTCCAGGGGGTTGCCCCAATAAAAAAGGCGCCTGCCAACCTTCCCGGAGGAAGACTGATCAGGCGCCAATGCCCTTCATGGTTCGCAATGTCCGTGTCCTGAGACACATCCTTCTGGATGCAGACGGCGTGCCAACATTGACCCCACCGTGAATCAGCCACTTACACACCCAGTCTCTTCTCACCCGGGCGCAACCGGGAGCCCTGCTGGTGCACGGCTGGGTACTGTTGCACCAGAATCAGGCGTTAACGGCTCCAACGCCCGACGCCGCTGGGGTCTCCCCCTCGCCCGTGCTGTCCGGCCCCTCACGCTTGGGCATGGGGGTGACTTTCTGCTGCTTTTCGTAAAGGAAGCTGAGCACGGCCTGGCGGCAGCGGTTGTATTCCGGGCAGTCCGCCAGCGCCACACGGTCCCGTGGCCGCTCCAGTGGCACGTCCAGCACCTCACCGATGGTAGCCGCGGGGCCATTGGTCATCATCACGATGCGATCCGACATCAATACCGCCTCATCCACGTCATGGGTGATCGTGATGACGGTATTATTGAGTTCCCGCTGAATGGCCATGAGCGAGTCCTGGAGGTGCGCCCGGGTAAGCGCGTCCAGAGCGCCGAAGGGTTCGTCCATCAGCAGCACCTTGGGCTGCATGGCCAGGGCGCGGGCAATACCCACGCGCTGGCGCATGCCCCCGGAGAGCTCATCCGGGCGCTTGTCGAGCGCGTGGCCCATGTGCACCAGTTCCAGGTTGTGGATGATCCAGTCACGGCGCTGGCGGCGCGTCATGGAGCGACGGAACACCTGGCGCACCGCCAGTTCCACGTTGCCGAAGGTGGTCAGCCAGGGCATCAGCGAATGGTTCTGGAAGACCACGGCGCGCTCCGGACCGGGCTCGGTAACCTCGCGCCCATCCAGCAGGCAACCACCCCGGTTGGCCTGCATCAGGCCAGCGACGATGTTGAGCACCGTGGATTTGCCACAGCCGGAATGGCCGATCAGGGAGATGAATTCCCCCTCGGCCACGCGCAGATTGACATCCTCCAGAGCCGTGAAGGACCCACCCTTGACGGGAAAGCCCATGCCCACGGAAGACAGTTCGAGATGGGGACGTGAATGAGTCATGGGGAAACCTCCCTCGTTCAGTGTGTAGCGCTGGCGCGCTTCCAGGAAAGCAGGCGCTGCAGCATCAGCATGCCGCGATCCAGCACCAGCCCGATCAGGCCAATCACGATCACGGCCACCATGATGCGGCCCAGTGATTCGCTGCTGCCGTTCTGGAATTCGTCCCAGACAAACTTACCCAGGCCCGGGCTCTGGGCCAGCATCTCGGCGGCGATCAGCACCATCCAGGCGATGCCCAGTGACAACCGCAATCCGGTGAAGATCATGGGAATGGCGGAGGGCAGGACCACCCGCCAGACATGGGTGAAAAAGCCCAGCCGCAGGACCCGGCTGACATTGCGCAGATCCTGGCTCACCGCGTTCACACCCATGATGGTGTTCACCAGCGTGGGCCAGAGGCTGCACAGGGCCACCGTGATCATGGAGGTCACGAAGGCCCGCGAAACCATGGGGTCCTCAACGGTGTAGGTGGCGGACACCACCAGTGTGACAATGGGCAGCCAGGCCAGCGGCGAGACCGGCTTGAAGACCTGGATAACCGGGTTCACCGCCTCGTACAGGTACCGGTTCAGCCCCACCACGATGCCCAGCGGGATGGCCAGCAGCGACGCCAGGATGAAACCGGTGAACACCGTCCCCAGGCTCGTCAGGGTCTGGTCGATGAAGGTTTCCTTGCCACTGTAGGGCCGGATGCGGACCTCCGCGTCCGGGTTACGCTCCAGGATCTGCGCATTGCGCTCCTTCTGCATTTCAATGAACTCGGCCGCCCGCTGCTGTTCCTCGACATGATCCGCCCAGAGATTGCCCGCCTGCTCCCAGACGTCGGCGGGCCCGGGCAGACTGCCCAGGGAGGTGGTCACGTTCTGTGCCGCCAGCTGCCACAGCAGCAGGAAGACGAGCACACCGAGCACGGGCATGGTGATGGAGCGCACCAAGCCCTGGGGACTGAACCCGGCCATTTGCTGTTTCACAAAGTCGGTGATCCGCGCCACCGGTGCTGTCTGTTGCATAACGCCTCCTTGGATTGATCAGGGCGTTTCGTCGCCACTGAGGCCGATATCGAAACTGTTGATGTAGGCGTTGGGCTTGCGGCCGTTGTAGGCGTGGCCATCGATGAAGTTGTCCTGCACCGGCTTGAAGCCGTCGATCTCGTCGAAATCCGGGAAATCGGAGGGCTCCATGGTGCCGTCCGCCACCAGCGAGCGCGCCGCCTTCTCGTAGACGCCGGGCTTATAGACCTCGCGCGCTTTCTCCATGTACCAGTCGTTCGACTTGTGCTCGGGGATCTGGCCCCAGCGCCGCATCTGGGTCATGAACCAGATGGCATCGCTGTAGTACGGGTAATTGGCGTTGTGGCGGAAGAAGACGTTGAAGTCCGGCTCCTTGCGCACATCGCCGGGCTCGTACTCAAAGGTCCCCGTCATGGAGTTGGCGATTACGTCTTCATCCGCTCCCACGTAACGCGAGTCCGACAGAATCTCGACCGCTTCCTCGCGGTTGGCGTTGCCGTTCTCATCCAGCCAGTGGGCGGCCCGGATCAGCGCCCGCACCACGCGCAGGTGGGTGTTCGGGTTCTCCTCGGCCCATTCACGCGTGACCCCGAATACTTTCTCCGGGTTGTACGGCCAGATGTCGTGATTGGTGACCACCGGCACCCCGATCTCCATGGCCACCGCCTGCTGGTTCCAGGGTTCGCCCACGCAGTAGCCCTGAATGGTGCCCGCCTCCATGGTGGAGGGCATCTGTGGCGGCGGGGTCACCGACAGGCGGACATCCGCGCCGCTGCGCCCGCTGTTATCCCCTTCCTCAGGGTCATAGAGACCGGGATGAAGCCCTCCAGCAGCCAACCAGTAACGGATCTCGTAGTTGTGCGTGGACAGCGGATACACCATGCCCATATCAAACGACTCGCCTTCTGAGCGGGCTTGCTCCACCACCGGTTTCAGCGCCTCGGCGCTGATGGGATGCGCAGGCTTGCCATCCTCGCGATTGGGAACATGGGGACGCATGGCCTCCCAGACGTCATTCGACACCGTGATCGCATTGCCGTTCAGATCCATACTGAACGCGGTCACGATGTCGGACGAACCACCGCCAACGCCGATGCTGGCCCCGATGGGCTGACCGGCCAGCATATGGGCGCCATCCAGCTCCCCGCGGGCAACCCGGTCCTGGAGCACGCGCCAGTTCGACTGGGCTTCCAGGTCCACGAAGAGACCCTCGTCAAAGAAAAAGTTCTTCTCTTTGGCAATGGCCAGCGGGGCCATGTCGGTCAGCTTGATGAACCCCAGCTTGAGGTCCGGCTTCTCGGCGGGCCCGATCGTTTCGGCGCCCACCGGCAGGGTACTGATCAGGCCTGCCAACAACAGTGCACCCGTACCACGCTTGATCTGCCTGTTCCCGTTCATGAGACTGTCTCCCTCTCAACAACCCAAAAAAAAGCGCCTACTCCCATCCGGGAGCAGGCGCCTTTGCCATCACACATCATTCTCTGGTGTGCAGTTCCCTCTGCACTCGGTCGCCACGCCAGTCCGTGCCATGGCGAACCGTCATCCGTTCCGTGGCCACCCTCCTGAAGCAGGAAGCGTGCCACGTTATTATGTTACTGATTCAAAAAAGATTTCCTGAAATTCTAATAGGCCTGCCCCGTTGCTGGCGAGCGATTCGGGTGCAGCACCACGGCCCTGTGCACCGGCGCGGATCAGCCGCTGCCCCCGGTGGCGATCAGGGCATCGGAAGCGACCTCGACCTGGCCTCGACCGCCCTCAACCACAAACGGCTGGCCGTGTTCGCCCTCCTCCTTGTAGTCCATGGCGGGCGCATCCAGACCCAGGCTGTGCGCCACCCGGCGGTACAGGTCGGGACGGAAGATGGCGTCCAGATCCGGTGAGCCAGACACCTGTGTCCCCTGACCGCTCAACCGCATGCGCGAGAGCAGCCACTGCGCCTGGGATAGCCAGGGGAAATTGGCGCTCTGGCGGAAAAAATGCTGCTGAACCCGGGGATGGAACAGCCACTGACCCGGAGCCCCCATGGGCTCAATGGCATGACCCAGGTAGTCCGGTTGCACCAGATGACGGTAGACCGTTTCCCGATTGGCCGGGTCATCCAGCCAGCGGCAACACCGGACCAGCGCCCGCATCAGCGCCTGGGTCTGCTCCGGGTTGGCCTCCGCCCAGTCCCGGCGCAGACCCAGGCGTTTCTCGGGGGCGTTCTGCCAGACCTGGCAGCCGGTGGCCAGGATCCGGCCAACACCGTGGTACTCCATCAGCGAGTTCCAGGGTTCCCCAACACAGGCCAGATCAACACTGCCTTCGGCCAGGGCCGTCATCATGTCCGGCGGCGGCACGGTCACCAGTTCCAGGCCTGCTCCGGGCTCAAGGCCGCCACTGGCCAGCCAGTCGAGAAGCTGGAGGTAGTGGCTGGACCAGGCGTAAACAATCCCCAGCCGCACCGGCTGGCGGCTGGACGCCACGACCCGCCCCAGCGCGCGGGCTGCCCCGGCGGGTTCGGACAGGTTGAAGCCCGTGGCATCCAGCTGCTCATGCAGGGCGCGGCTGGCCGTGATGGCATTACCGTTGCGGCTGAGCACCATGGGACTGATCACCGGGCATGGTGGCGCCCCAAGCCCCATGTTGATGGCCAGGGTCATGGGCCCCAGCATTTGCGCACCATCCAGCATGCCCACGCCAACCCGATCCCGCAGGCTGGACCACGAGGGCTGGCGGTGAAGACTGACGCTCAAGCCCTCCTGCTCAAAAAATCCCGCCTCCCGAGCCATGATCAGGGGCGCTGCATCCAGCAGCGGAATAAACCCCAGGCGGATGCCGTTGTCCGTTGCCATAATGTTCATCCCGTCACTCATCCATCGCCTCCGGGGATCCGGCACCCTCGCCGCCTTCAAGCGCCTCAATCAGCTGGCGCGCGACCTCGCTGAGTTTCTGGTTCCGGTCCATTGCCAACTTGCGCATACTGTGGAACGCCTCATCTTCGGAACATTTCTGCTTCTTCATCAGCAACCCCTTGGCCCGCTCAATGTCCTTGCGGTCCTCCAGCGCCGTTCGCGTTTCCTCAAGCTGGTTGCGCAGGGACTGGAAGGCCTCAAAGCGCGCAACCGCCACCTCCACGATCGGCTTGACCCGGTGCTGTTCCAGGCCGTCCACAATGTAGGCGCTGACGCCCGCGCTCACGGCCTGCTGGATGGTCTGGCTGTCGCTGTCGTCGCTGGCAAAGAACACCACCGGCCGGGGCGCATGCTCATTGAGCGCTGACATGGATTCGATGGTATCCCGATCCGGGGAATCCATATCGATGATCACCACATCCGGCTCCTCCTGGACCACGGCCGCCACCAGCCCGCGCGCGCTGTTGCGCTGGCCCACCACCTGGTAGCCCTCGGAGGTCAGCGCATCGCACACCATCGCTGCCCGCTCCGGTTCATTATCCACCAGCATGACTCGCACACCGTTCTGATCCGCCGACATGCTTCACCCTCAATCTCGATTCGGCCGTCCCACAGCAAAAGCCACGCCAACCCTCAGTGAAGCCCTCAAAACCGCTTCCAGAGCCCATCACTGCCCCAACACAGTGCAGCCTGCCCCGTAACGGGACACCAGCAGGCCCAACAGCCCCGGTTACAGGCCATTCAGAGCAGGCACGGGAAATGCTTGATGAAACGCAAATCTGCGTCATCACAGACAACGGGCACCGTGGCCCGGTCGCTACCCCTGTTCCGGGGATCGGCGGCCGGGCCTTTTTTATTCAGGGAGACTCCATCATGGGCTGCAAGACCACCTGCCCCTACTGCGGCGTCGGCTGCGGTGTTGAGGCCAACGCCGAGGGCGACGGCCTCGCCCCCGTGCGGGGCGACCCCGATCACCCTGCCAATGCCGGGCGGCTTTGCGTTAAGGGCTCGGCGCTGCATGAAACCCTCGGCGCCCAGGACCGCCTGACGCGGCCCCGAATCCAGGGAAAGGACACGGACTGGCAGGAAGCGATCGCCTACCTGGCCGGTGAAATGGGCCGCCTGCGGCGGGATCAGGGAGGGGAATCCATTGCTTTTTACCTCTCTGGCCAACTCCTGACCGAGGACTACTATGTGGCCAACAAGTTCGCCAAAGGCTTCATTGGTACGCCCCATGTGGATACCAACTCCCGGCTGTGCATGTCCTCCGCCGTCGCCGCCCACAAGCGCGCTTTCGGGGAGGATGCGGTGCCAGGCTGCTACGAGGACCTGGAGCTGGCTGACCTCCTGGTGCTGGCCGGAGCGAATCCCGCCTGGAACCATCCCATCCTCTACCAGCGCATGCAGAATGCGGGCGCCGATAGGCCTGACCGGCGCATGGTCGTCATCGACCCGCGCCGGACCGCTTCCTGTGACCAGGCTGACCTTCACCTTGCCCTGCGGCCGGGCACCGATGCCATCCTCTGGAATGGACTTCTCTGCTGGCTGGCCGATACCGGCACGCTGGATGAGAACTGGATCAACGCGCACTGCAACGACCCCCAGGCGTCCCTGCAGGCCGCCCGCGACAGTGCGCCGGACCCGGAAACGGTTGCGGCACGCTGTGACCTGGCCCTGGAGGATGTACGCACCTTCTTTGAATGGTTCGCGGCCACCCCGCGCACCACCAGCTTCTGGTCCCAGGGCCTGAACCAGTCCCGATCCGGGACCGACAAGGCCAACGCCATCATCAACTGCCACCTGGCTACCGGCCGCATTGGCCGCCCGGGCGCGACGCCCTTCTCCATTACCGGCCAGCCCAATGCCATGGGCGGCCGCGAGGTTGGCGGTCTTGCCAACCAGCTGGCCGCCCACATGGATTACGACACACCCAGCGCCCGGGAGGCCCTGACCCGGTTCTGGCAAGCGCCGGCCCTGCCCACGGGACCGGGCCACAAAGCCATTGACCTGTTTGAGGCTATTGAGCGCGGTGAGATCCAGTGCGTGTGGATCATGGCCACCAATCCCCTGGTCTCGCTCCCGGACCCCGAACGGGCACGCAACGCCCTGGCGCAGTGCCCGCTGGTGATCGTCTCGGACTGCGTGGCGGACACCGACACCCTGGCCCTGGCGGATGTGGCCCTGCCGGCCATGGGGTGGGCCGAGAAGGACGGTACTGTGACCAACTCGGAACGCTGTATCTCGCGCCAGCGTGGCCTGGTTCCCGCCGTGGGCGAGGCCCGCCCGGACTGGTGGATCATCAGCGCCGTAGCCCAGGCCCTGGGATTCCGGGATGCGTTCGACTACGCCGGCCCCGCCGCCATATTCCGGGAACATGCCCGTGCCTCAACCCTGTCCGGACACCCGGGACAGCAGTTCAACCTGGCGGCGCTGGCAGACATGACGGATGCGGACTATGACGCCATGGCCCCCGTCCGCTGGCCGGTCACACCCACGCACCCCAGAGGGCGTGCCCGGCTGTTCGAAGAGGGCGGCTTTGCCACCCCGGACGGACGCGCCCGCTTCATGCCCACCCAGCCGGCCAGCGGCACCACGGTTTCCCGCCCCCTGCGGGTGACCAGCGGGCGCATTCGCGACCAGTGGCATACGATGACCCGCACCGGCCGAGCCCCGCGCCTGCTCCAGCACCTGTGCGAGCCCTTCATCGAGGCAAACCCGGAGGACCTGACAGCGCACCGTATCAACAACGGCGACCTGGCCTGGCTCAGCAACGGCCAGGGCCGGTATCTGGGCCGGGCACGGGCCAGTGAGGGCATGCGGCGCGGGGAGGTCTTCATTCCCATCCACTGGAACCATTGTTTCACCGCCCACGGACTGGCCTCGGCGCTGTTTCCGCGCGTGACGGACCCGTTATCCGGCCAGCCGGAGACCAAGCACAGCACCGCCACGCTGCAGCCCTTCCACGCCCAGTGGCACGCACGGCTGATGGGAGGCGGACCGGAACAGTGGCCGCGCAACCTTTACTGGGCGCGGGTGCCGTTGTCCCAGGTCACATGCTGGCACCTGGCCGGCAACACCACGGTTGCGGATTGGCCGGGCACAGCGCGGCAGTGGCTGGGCCGCCATCCGGACTCGGAAATGCGGGATCCGGGGGCGGGCCGCTACCGCGCCGCCTGGTACGAAGGTGACCAGCTGCAGGCGGTCCTGCTGGTGGAGCCGACCAATGACTTCCCGGGTCTCGATTGGCTGGACAGCCTCTTCCAGGCCCCCCGGCTGGATGACAGCACCCGGCGCCGTGTGCTGGCCGCCCGCGACAGCGACCAACCCGACCCCGGGCCCATTGTCTGTTCCTGCTTCCAGGTGGGCGAACGCCGGATTGAGGAGGCCGTGGCGGAAGGCTGCGATTCAGTGACCAGCCTCGGCAAGACCCTGGGCTGTGGCACCAACTGCGGCTCCTGTGTCCCGGAGCTCAGGCAGTTGGTGGCACAATGCCAGCCTGAACCCTCAGATGGTGGATAACCACCAGTACGGCGGCCAGCGGCCCCAGCAGGTAGAAGGCGGCCATGGCATGGTTGGGAGCCAGTTCGAGCATGAGGCCGCCCACAAGGGTACCGCTGCCGAAGCCGATGGTGTGGACGCTGATCATGCGTCCGGAAACCTGCCCCTGGGCGTCCGGGCGCCGCGCCCGCAGGATGCTGCCGTACCAGGGGGCGGCCAGCGTCAGCCCGGCCGTGATCAGGCACACCGCTGCCCCCACCCCGAACACACCAGACGCGGCGGCCAGCAATACGCCACCCAGGGTAAAAACACCCAGCCAGACCCCGCACAACAGTCGGGGCGTGGGCGACAACCAGCGGTTCCCCAACGGCCCTGCCACAATGGCGGAAACGGAGGCTGCCATCAGCGCCGTTCCCGTCCATTGCGAGGCCGTGACCGAATCCACGCCCACCAGGTTCTGGAGGTAGGGGCCAAGCGCGAACTGGAGCTGCCCTACCCAGAGCGTAATCATGAACCCAAGCCCATAGAGGGGCCAATCCTCGCTCCATGGCGGGGGTTGCGCCTGCTCCCGGTTGCCACCGGGCTCGGCGGCCACCCCGGCTGCGAAGTACCACTGCATGAACCAGAGCACCACACCGAGCACAACAATCAGCACCAGCCCGAGCGGCAGGCTCCAGATCGCCGCCAGGGCCACAATCCCCGGCCCCAGGACCCGGCCGGCATGGGTTGAGGCCTGGATGTAGGCCAGGGTTTCCGGCCACTGGGAGACCGGCTTGTCCGCAAGGGCGAAACGCTGCGCGGAGGGGAAGACGCCGCCTGTGGCAACGCCATAGACAAGACGCGTCACGATGGCGATGGCCGCGATCCAGATCGGGGCCGACAGGGCCAGAACCGCAGCGATCAACAAGCCATAGCTCACCACCACCAGGCCCATGGTCAGGCGCATCACCGGCAGGGGGCCGTGGCTGTCCGTACGCCGCCCCCACACCGGGCTGCTCACCGCCACCAGGATCAGGCTGGCGGCCACCAGCACGGACCAGAACGCGGCGGGAAGCCCGGTGCGGTCAATAATCCAGGGCAGGGTCGCCAATAGCGAGGACTGGAACAGCCCCATCACCGTGACGGTGGCGACCGCCAGAAACAACTTCATGCGTGCTCCTCCTTAAGCAGACCGGGGCTGGAACTCAATCCCCTTGCGGCGTGGGCGCCCCACGGCTCAGGCGTTCCACGGCCTGGCGGCACTGGGCTTCGCGTTCCTCCGTGCTGCGAACGCCCAGCCCCAGGTCCCGCAGTCGGCCATCCGCCAGCCCGTAGATGAAGCCGTGCACGGACAGCTCCTGCCCGCCGCGCCAGGCGTCCGCCACCACCGTGGTGCGGCAGACATTGGCCACCTGGGCCACCACGTTCAGCTCACACAGCTTGTTCGTGGCGGCTTCCTCATCCGGCTGGGCCGCCAGAAGCTCCTGGTGGTTGCTGGCAACGTTCTGGATGTGACGCAGCCAGTTGTCGATCAGTCCCAGGTGCGCATCCTGGTAGGCGGCCTTAACGCCACCACAGCCGTAATGGCCACACACGATGACATGCTTGACCTTCAGCACTTCCACGGCGAACTGCAACACCGACAGCAGATTCAGGTCCGTGTGCACCACCACATTGGCCACGTTCCGGTGCACGAACAGCTCCCCAGGCATCAGGCCCACCACCTGGTTGGCGGGGACCCGGCTGTCGGCACAGCCGATCCACAGATACTCCGGTGCCTGTTGCTGTGAGAGCCGCTCAAAGAAATCCGGGTCCTGTTCCAGTGTGTCCTGGACCCACTGCGCATTGTTGTCGAAAAGATGCTTGAGTGCTGTTGCCACGATTCCCCCTCCTAAACCCTCTGTGACCGAGGCTCCCATCTTACCGGGCAAGCCAGCACCCGGGAAACCGGCATTGCAAGCCGCCAGCAAAGGATTTATGTTCCCTGCATCTTTTGGCAGCCCCGGGTCCTCCTCGCATGCCGAGCACGCGCTCCGCCCGCCTGAAGAGCCACCGCCTGTTCTTTCCGGCGGCCTGCCTTTATGCCGCCACCGCCCTGCCCTTGTCCATGGCGGCCATGCTGTTGGACTGGCCCTGGATACCGGGGCTCATTGGCGCCCAGCACGGCCACGCAATGATCTTTGGCTTCGCGCTCGCGGTGGTGGCCGGCTATACCCTTGGCCCCCAGCCGGCGCGCTGGCTGGCACCCCTGTTCGGGCTCTGGGTAGCAGCACGCCTGGCTACAGCGGTTGCCCCCGGTCTCTGGTTGAGCCAGCTGCTCAGCCCCGCCTTCGCGCTACTGCTCGCCTGGCGGGTCGTGCCCCGGTTCAATGCTGCCAAGAAATGGCGCAACCGGATGCTGGTGCCGCTGCTTCTGGCGCTTTGCGGCCTCCCGTTGCTCTGGCTCATCCCCGGCGCCACGCCGGCACCCAGGACGACGACCCTGTTGCACACCGGGGTACTGCTCCTGCTGCTTCTGATGACCTTTATGAGCGGGCGCCTGATTGCGCCGGCAGTGGCGGGAACACTGGAAAAGCGCGGCATCACGCAGACAGCACGGGTCCAGCCGCGCATCGAGGCCGCGTTGATCCTGCTGCTCGGTGGCGCGGCACTGGCAACGCTGCTGCCATTGCCGCCGGTATTGAGCGGCGGCCTGTTGCTGGCATCAAGCCTGCTGATCCTGGTCCGGACCCTGAGGTGGCGCCTTTGGCTCTGCCTCGACAGGCCGGACCTGCTGGGGCTGGCGCTGGGTACGCTCTGGCTGGCGGGCGGCGCGGGTGCAATGGGAGCGGCAAGAGTGGGCAATCAGGATCCCTCCGCCGTGCTGCACCTGGTTACCGTGGGCGCTCTGGGCACACTGACCATCGGTGTCATGCTGCGCGGCCACTACCATACCACGCGCCGAAAGCCGCCACCGGTGGCAGTGCTGCTCGCCACCCTTGGCCCCGTGACGCTGGCCGTACTGGCGCGCCTTGCCGCTGGCGCCCCGCCCTGGCATTCGCCCATGCTGCTTTGGAGTGCGACCGGCTGCTGGGCTGTTGCCTACACGGTTACCGCCGGGGCATTGCTGGCCCACCGCTGAATCACAGCCCCAACCTGTGGGCCCTGCTGGTAAAGAAGATGCCGCTGGGATCCTTCGCCTTGAGCGTGGCCACCTTCTCCAGACTCCGGGTGTCATAGACCGTGACCCGGTTGCTGTCCCTCGCGGAAATCCAGACCATCTCGCCCCTGGGGCTGAACTCCATGTGCAGCACCGCCTCACCGGGTTCCAGGGTACGGATGATTTCCGAAGTCCGTGAGTCGATAACCTGAACGACGTCGTTATTGGGATGGGCGAAGCTGACCCATACACGGCGGTGATCAGGGCTGGCCATCACGAACACCGGCTGGCCCTGAACGGGAATCCGTCCACTGAGCTCCCAGCTCTCCATATCCACCTGCAGCACCTCATGGCCACCAACAGCCGGCACGAAGGCACGATCACCGGCAATCGCCCAGCCTTCCAGGTGCGGCATCTTGTAGACCGGACGCCGTTCCTCGCCCCGGCCGTAGTCCGGGAGGATGGTCCGTGTCCCCTTTTCCGGATACCACAGATCCAGCAGTGACAGACCGTCCTCGCCGAAAAGACCGGCAATGTAATAGCGGCCCTGGCCGGTGAGCAGCGCATCGTAGGGCTTGCTGCCCGCCTCATACCGGGTCACCTCCGGCTCGCCATTGTCCATATCCAGGGTCCAGATTTCGCCAGCGTCAAAAAGGCTGAACACGAACCGGTTGCCCGGCGCATCAACCAGGCCGACGGTCTTGGACTGGCGGGTTTCACCATCCTCACCCTCGTACTCGGCCGGGATGCTGGCCACCGGCTCCAGGGTCTCGCTGTCAAAAACCTTGACTCCGCCCGGCTCATAGTTGGACACCGCCAGGTACTGACCGTCCTGGGAAATGGCACCGCCAATGCTGTTGCCGGACTGGATGATCCGCCTGTCGATGGACCGGGTCAGAAGGTCCACCTTGGTGAGGCCCCCGTCGCGGCCGAAAACATAGCCGTAACGCCCGTCCCGGGAATAGACCACCGAGGCGTGGGAGAGGTTCCCCAGCCCCTCGACCCGCCCGAGCACGGCTTTTTCCGTGGTATCCACCACCAGCACCGACCCCGAGGCCCGTTCCACAATCAACCCCAGGTCACCGGTGCCACGCAACGCTGGTGACGGCGCTCCGGATGGCGGCAGCATCTGGCAGCCCGCCAGAAGCACAACAGCCAGTAGCGGAGCGAGGACTCGGAGCCGATAGGGCATGGGGGTCATAAAGTCACCTTGGGTCGTTACCACGGAGCAGGGAACCGGATTTCAGTTTCCGGCTGATCCACTGGATTTCCTGTTCACTGAGAAGCGCCTGCCACGGGGGCATGGCAGTGTCCGGGACCCCGTTACGGACAATCGCCGCAATGGCGTCAACCGTAAGACCTTCAAGATCCCCGGCACGCAACCCTGGCCCCAGCCCACCACCAAGCCGCAGGCCATGACAGGCGCCACAGTCCTGGCGGACCAGTTCCCGCAGCTGCGCGCTGTCAGACGCCGCTGCCTGTGCCGGTACCGCCAGGCTGGCGATGCTGACCACTACCAAAACCATTCGCCTGCAAAAGCCCACAGCGCCACCTGCTTCTCACTGTTTCATGAATCATGGCTAAGCTTGCGTCACGATTCATTGATAATAATTAAATGTTTGGCCACATCCGGACTCATTGTAAGTACTCCTTGCGGGGTAATGACCTGCTTTTGTTGCGCGACCATGACTTTCCTCAATGATGACACCATTAATAAAAAGAAATATGGGAGATGTATTAAATGGGCACCGAGGAGAACAGCCGATGAATACCACCCACCATTTCTTCAAACCCATGGCGCTGGCTGCGGCCCTTGCCATCACTGCCGGTACGACGGTGCACGCCTCTCCCAAGGAGGCGGATGACCAATCCGGTGCCGCTTACAAGAGCGCACCCAGCGCCGTTGATCCGGATTCCACCAAGGACCTGGTTACCTCCCCGGGAGCGCCGGACCTGACCAAGGCGCAGTTCAAGAAGGCGAAGGAAATATTCTTTGACCGCTGTGCTGGCTGCCACGGAGTGCTGCGCAACGGCGCCACGGGCAAGCCCCTGACACCGGACATCACTCAGGACAAGGGCCTGGCCTACCTCAAGGCCTTCATCAACAGCGGCTCGCCCGCCGGAATGCCGGCCTGGGGCAAATCCGGCGAGCTCACGGACGACGAAGTCGAGCTCATGGCCAAATACGTCATGCATGAGCCACCGGAGCCGCCGGAGTTTGGCATGGAGAAAATGCGTGAGAGCTGGGAGCTCTATGTCCCCCCGGAAGAACGCCCCACTGAGCCGCAGAATGACCTGAACCGGGATAACCTGTTCAGTGTCACACTGCGTGATGCGGGTCAGGTTGCCCTGATCAGCGGCGACACCAAGGAGATCGTGGAGGTCATCGAAACCGGCTATGCGGTCCACATCTCACGCATGTCCGCCTCAGGCCGCTATGTTTTCGTCATTGGCCGCGACGCCCGCGTGACCATGATCGACCTCTGGATGGAGGACCCCGCCAAGGTGGCCGAAATCACTGTGGGTCTGGAAGCCCGCTCCGTGGAAACCTCCAAGTTCGAGGGTTATGAGGATGACCTCGCCATTGCCGGCAGCTACTGGCCGCCGCAGTACACCATCATGGATGGCCAGACGCTGGAGCCGAAGAAGATCGTCTCCACACGTGGCATGACGGTCAATGAGCAGGAATACCATCCAGAGCCCCGCGTGGCGGCGATTGTTGCCTCCCATGAGCATCCGGAGTTCATCGTCAACGTGAAGGAAACCGGCAAGGTCAAGCTGGTCAACTACGAGGACCTCAACAACCTGTCCGTGACCACCATCGATTCCGCCCCTTTCCTGCATGACGGCGGCTGGGACCGGACCAAGCGCTACTTCCTTACCGCCGCCAACGAGTCCGACAAGATTGCGGTGGTCGACTCCAGGGAACGTGAACTGGAAGAGCTGGTGAACGTGGGCAACATCCCCCACCCCGGCCGTGGCGCCAACTTCGTGGATCCGGAATACGGCCCCGTCTGGGCGACGTCCCACCTGGGTGACGACACCGTCCAGCTGATCGGCACGGACCCGAAAAACCATCCGGAACACGCCTGGGAGGTTGTTCGCACCCTGAAGGGCCAGGGCAGCAGCTCGCTGTTCATCAAGACCCATCCGGAATCCGACAACCTGTACGTGGACACCCCGCTCAACCCCAATGACAAGATCAAGCAGAGCGTTGTGGTCTTTGACATCAACAATCTGGATGAAGGCTACGAGCGCCTGCCCATTGCCAAGTGGGCGGACCTGGGCGAAGGGCCCAAGCGGGTTGTGCAGCCCGAGTACAACAAGGCCGGTGACGAGGTCTGGTTCTCGGTCTGGAACGGCAAGGAGCAGGAATCCGCCCTGGTGGTTGTGGATGATGAAACCCGTGAGCTGAAGAAAGTGATCAAGGACGAGCGCCTGGTTACCCCCACGGGCAAGTTCAACGTCTACAACACACAGCACGACGTGTACTGAACCGGGTGACCTGATGCGACTGGACGCGACCGACAGGCAGCTGATTGACCTCTACCAGAGGCAGATGCCCGTAACCGCCCGCCCCTTCCTGGCAATGGGTGAAGCGGTGGGCCTGTCCGAACAGGCGGTCATCGGCCGGCTGGAGGCGCTCCAGGCGCAGCAGGTCATCAGCCGGGTTGGCCCGGTTTTTGAACACAGCCGGGCGGGCGCCAGCCTGCTCGCGGCTGTTGCGACACCGGAACACCAGATTGATCGGGTCGCCGACCGGATCAATCACTTCCCGGGCATCAACCACAACTATGCCCGGGAACACACATTCAACCTCTGGTTTGTCATGACCGCGCCGGATGAAACAACGCTGGCGGCGCGCCTGGATGAGCTGGAGGAGACACTGGCACTGCCTGTTCTCAGGCTGCCAATGGTTGAGGCCTATCACATCGACCTCGCCTTCAACATCGACTGGGAGGCACTGCCATGAGCCGTATGCCCCAGGCTGTCACCCCCACCCTGAGCGAGGCGCAGAAACGGTTGCTACTGCGCCGCAAACTCGAAAGCGGGCTGCCGCTGTGCTCCCGGCCCTATCAGGTGCTCGCGGCGGAATGCGGTCTTACCGAAAACCAGGTCCTTGAGGCCGTCGCCGAATGGCAATCCGAGGGCCTGATCAAACGCATGGGGCTGGTGGTGCGCCACCGTACCCTGGGGTATCGCGCCAATGCCATGGTGGTCTGGAACCTTCCGGACGAGGCGGTTGCCACCATTGGCAACGCGTTTGCGGAAGAGCCCTTCGTGACGCTCTGTTATCAACGGCCCCGGCAACGCCCGGACTGGCCCTACAACCTGTTCTGCATGATCCACGGCACCGACCGGGAACAGGTGCTGGAGCAGCTGCGGCAACTGCGTGAGCGCCACGGCCTTGAGAACGCGGAGCACGACGTGCTGTTCAGCCGCAAGGCCTATCGACAGTGCGGAGGCCGTTATGTCGGTCATGAACGCTGCTGACCCAGTGCCCGCGCTGAGCGCGACGGAGCGGGCTATCCTCAACCGCCTTCAGGATGGTCTGCCCCTGGTCCCTCACCCCTATGCAACCGTGGCACAGGAGCTCGGCATCGGGGAGGCCACCCTACTGGCCCACCTTCGTTCCATGCTGGACGCCGGCCTGCTGACCCGGTTCGGGCCCATGTTCCATGCCGGGGAAATGGGCGGCGGCCTGACCCTGGCGGCCATGGCCGTCCCGGAGGCGGACTTTGAAACCGTGACGGACCAGGTCAACAGCTTTCCGGAAGTGGCCCATAACTACCGCCGGGAACATGACCTGAACATGTGGTTCGTGCTGGCCACCGAGGAGGAAGACGCCATTGCCCGCGTCATCCATGCCATCGAATCGCTGACCGGCTACCCGGTCTACAACATGCCCAAGGAGGAGGAGTTCCATGTCAACCTCCGCTTCTACGTCTGAGCCAGCCCCCCTGGGTAACCTGGACCGCGAGCTGATCGTCGCCACCCAGCAGGGGTTGCCGCTGGTATCCGACCCCTGGGCAGCAGTGGGCGAACAGATCGGCATCAGCGGCGACGAAGCCCTGGAGCGGTTCCGGCGCCTTCAGGCCAGTGGCGTACTGCGCCGCGTCGCGGCCGTGCCCAACCATTACCGGCTGGGCTACCGGTTCAATGGCATGACCGTCTGGGATGTGGCCGATGACCGGATCCAGGAGCTGGGCCAGGCAACGGGCGAACTGCCCTTTGTCAGCCACTGCTACCGACGGCCCCGCCATCCGCCGCTCTGGCCCTACAACCTGTTCGCCATGGTCCATGGCACCAGCCAGGCGGAAGTGGAAACCAAGGCCGAACGCATTCACCAGCTGTTGGGCGATGCCTGCCAGGGGCACCGGATCCTGTACAGCTCCGCAATCCTGAAAAAGACCGGATTGCGCCTTCAGCGCAAACAATAAGGGGGCGCCATGTTCAGAATGACCCGCTACATCAAGAGCCTTATGCACCCCAGCCCGGTGCCACCACCCGCTAAGCCATCGGGCCCCGTGGTCATCTGGAACCTGATCCGGCGCTGCAACCTCACCTGCAAGCACTGTTACTCGGTCTCCGCGGATATTGACTTTGAGGGCGAGCTGGAGACCGACGAGGTCTACACCGTGATGGACGACCTCAAGCACTACGGCGTGCCGGTGCTGATTCTGTCCGGTGGTGAGCCCCTGATGCGGCGTGACATCTTCGATATTTCCCATCGCGCCAAGCAGATGGGGTTCTACGTGGGCCTGTCCACCAACGGCACCCTGATCACCGAGGCCAACATCCAGCAGATCGCGGATGTGGGTTACGACTACGTCGGCATCAGCATTGACGGCCTCGAGGCCACCCATGACTGGTTCCGCCAGAAGCAGGGCTCGTTCGCCGACTCGATGAAGGCCGTGGCACTGTGCCAACAGGCCGGCATCAAGGTGGGGCTGCGCTTCACCCTGACCCAGGACAATTTCCATGAGCTGCCGGATATACTGCGGCTGCTGGATGAATACGACATCGACAAGTTCTACCTTTCGCACCTGAACTACTCAGGGCGTGGCGGGCGCAACCGCAAGCGCGACACCTGGTACGACATGACCCGCCAGGCCATGACCATGATGTTCAACCATTGCCACAGCGAGCTCCAGCAGGGCATTGAGCGCGAATACGTCACCGGCAACAACGATGCCGACGGGCCCTTCCTGATGGAATGGGCACGGGAACACTACCCGGACCAGGTGGAGAACCTGTGGCAGCGGCTCGTGAACTGGGGGGGCAATGCCTCGGGCGTGAATATCGCCAACATCGACAACCTGGGCAATGTTCACCCGGATACATTCTGGTGGAACTACACTCTGGGCAACGTTCGAGAAACCCCCTTCTCTCAGCTCTGGAGCGACGAGAGCGATCCGCTGATGGCCGGTTTCCGCCAGCGTCCGAGGCCGGTGAAAGGGCGCTGCGGCGCCTGCCATTACCTGCCCGTGTGCAACGGCAACACTCGGGTCAGGGCCTATAACGTCTCCGGCGACTTCTGGGAAGAAGACCCTGGGTGTTACCTGACCAACGAGGAAATCGGGGTCGCTGAAAGCGACCGCCGGGTGGCCACGCCCGCCATGGAGATTCCGGTCCATAACCTTTAAGGAGCGCTGTATGGACAACACCAACCCGACAAAACGCCTGGTGGAATTCCAGCTGGCGGAGCCCCCCTTCCGGGCCGGGGATGTGGCGATCGTTGGGGCCGGCCCGGGTGATCCCGGCCTGCTGACCCTGCGGGCGCTGATGCTGATCCAGCAGGCGGACGTGGTCCTCCATGACCGGCTGGTTTCCCCACAGGTCATGGAACTGGTCAACCCGTCCGCGGAATGCCTCCATGTGGGCAAGCGCAGCGGCAACCATGCCGTGCGCCAGGAAGACACCAACAGCCTCCTGGTGCAACGGGCCCGCCAGCAGCAGCGCGTGGTCCGCCTCAAGGGCGGTGACCCCTACATTCTGGGCCGGGGCGGCGAGGAAGCTGAATACCTTATGGAACAGGACGTGAACGTCCAGGTCGTGCCGGGAATCACCTCCGCATCAGGCTGTGCCTCACACTGTGGCATCCCCCTGACCCATCGGGACTATGCCCAGAGCGTGACCTTCGTAACCGGCCACCGCAAGGCGGACCAGAGCCTGGACCTGGACTGGGCAGCCCTCGCGACCCCCAACCAGACCCGGGTCTTCTACATGGGACTAAGCAACGCCGACGCCATCGCGCGCAACCTGCTGCACCACGGTGTGCCGGAAACCTGCCCGGTCGCCCTGGTGGAACGGGGGACAACCGAGCAGCAACGCACGACGGTTACATCGCTTGCCGGACTCCCGCGAACAGTCGAGCAGGACGGCTTCCAGCCCCCAACGCTGATCATTGTTGGCGAAGTGGTGGCCCTGGCGGCCCGCTTGATGCCGTCCCAGAGCCCCCAGATCCGCCCTGCCATGGCCCACCAGGGAGTATCACCGTGAAGACCACCATCACGACGACCGCATTACTGTTCCTTCTGACCGTGGCTCCGGCCCTTCAGGCCAGCAATAAGGCCAGCGCCACGGCCTCGCTGTATCAACAGCACTGCGCCAGCTGCCACGGCTCGGACCGGCTTGGCGTAACAGGGCCAGCCCTGTTGCCGGAGAACCTGTCCCGACTTTCCCGGGACGAAGCCACCAGGGTCATCCGCGAGGGACGGGCCGCCACCCAGATGAGTGGCTATGAATCCGTCCTTTCGGAGGATGAAATTGGGCAGCTGGTGGACCACATCTACACCGAGCCGGACGAGGATCTGGCATGGAACAAGGAGGCCATAACGGCCTCACACCGTGTTCCCAACCCGGTCGACACGCTCGCCCCCTTCCCCATCTATGTGGCGGACCTGATGAACCTCTTCCTGGTGGTTGAGAAAGGCGACCATCACGCCACGCTCCTCGACGGCGACCGCATGGCCCCCATTGCCCGCTTCCCGACCCGCTTCGCGCTCCACGGCGGGCCCAAATACGGCCCCCAGGGACGCTTTGTCTACTTCGGTTCGCGGGATGGCTGGATTACCAAATTCGACCTGTACACCCTCAAGGTGGTGGCCGAGGTGCGCGCCGGCATCAACATGCGCAATATTGCCGTCTCCGCCGATGGCGAACACGTGCTGGCGGCTAACTACCTTCCCCACACTATGGCTCTGTTCGATGCCGAGGACCTCAGCCTGATGGAGGTTATCCCCGCGGCACGTCCGGATGAGAACCAGTCCGCCAAGACCAGCTGGCACAGCCTGGAATACCAGGATGCCGTACCCCAGGCGATGGAAAGCTCCCGCGTCAGCGCCGTCTATACGGCGCCACCGAGGAACAGCTTCATCGCCGCCCTCAAGGACATTCCCGAGGCCTGGGAAATCCGGGTCGTCGATGGTGAAGCCCAGGTCCGCCGCATGAAGACAGAAACCCACCTGGATGATTTCTTTTTTGATCAGGATTACCAGCACCTGATCGGTGCTGCTCGCGACGGCAAGAACGGGCACGTGATTGACCTGGACACGGGCGAGACCATCGCCACCCTGCCACTGCCTGGCATGCCGCACCTGGGCTCCGGGATCACCTGGGACTATGAGGGCCGGCGCGTGATGGCCACGCCGCACTTCCGCGCCGGTGCCGTCTCCATCATCGACATGGAGAACTGGGAGGTGCTCAAGACACTCGAGACCGCCGGCCCGGGCTTTTTCATGCGCAGCCACAAGAACTCACGCTACGCTTGGGTGGATG
The DNA here is from genome assembly GCF_056783195.1 of Salicola sp. AFF1. NCBI lineage: Bacteria > Pseudomonadati > Pseudomonadota > Gammaproteobacteria > Oceanospirillales > Halomonadaceae > Salicola > Salicola sp. AFF1. The sequence continues at coordinate 30,827 of NZ_JBXAYL010000017.1, read as the reverse complement.
TCTTCTTTGGCCCCAACAAGGACAAGGTCCACGTGATTGACAAGCAGACCCTGGAGATCGAGAAAACACTCCAGCCGGAACCCGGCAAGACGTCCGCCCACGTGGAGTTTGACCGTAACGGCGAGACGCTTCTCCTGAGTATCTGGGACGACGACGGGGCCGTCATCGTCTACGACGCCGACACCCTGGAGGAAATCAAGCGCATTCCCATGAAGAAGCCCTCTGGGAAGTACAACGTCTGGAACAAGATCCAATACAAAGAGGGCACCAGCCACTGACACAGGCGGTTACACGGGTTGGCGGACGCATTAGCGAACGCCAACCCGAGCTCGAAAACGCCAACCTGATGGATGAAAGCCACCAATCCCCGGGTGGTCTCCATGGTGGTCCGCCTGCTGATTTCCACCGTGCCGATTCTGATCGCACTGCCGGCGTTCTACGCCATCCTCAGCGACCCTGGCCTCACCAGTACGGACGCGGATGCCTTTTAAGACTGAATTAAGGTTGCACCCCCAGGCTGGAGCCTGAAGACATGGACAGCGGAGAACCAACCTTGAATCAAGACAACCAGGTCCGGGTCTGGGACCCGTTCATACGCATCTTTCACTGGCTTCTGGTCGTGGCCTTCTTTACAGCCTATCTCACCGAAGGCGAGCCCGAATGGCTGCACGCCTGGGCGGGCTACCTCATTGTGGGGCTGCTGGTATTGCGCATTATCTGGGGCTTTATCGGAAGTGAACACGCCCGTTTCAGCAGTTTCGTGTTCTCTCCCGGCACCATACTGGCTTACCTGCGCGACAATATCCGGGGGCGCGCCGAGTACTACAGGGGGCACAACCCGGCAGGCGGTGCCATGATCCTGGCGATCATCCTCTCCCTGCTGATCACCTCCGGTGCCGGCATGGTGATCCTGGCAGGAGAAGAGGGTGAAGGGCCACTGGCGGGGTGGCTGGTCGCCTCACCGGAGATGCAGGCAGAGGGCGCCCCCGTCGAAACACATGAGGAATCGGAAGGCGAAGAAGAAGCCCACGCAGACACAGAGCACGAGGAAAGCGCCCTGGTGGAAAAAGCCGAACAGGTCCACGAGCTGTTTGCCAACCTGACACTCGCCCTGGTAATTCTGCACGTGATCGCCGTCATCGTGGAAAGTCTGCGCGAGCGCCAGAACCTCGTTCGGTCCATGTTCAGCGGTTACAAGCGAGGCCAATGATGACAGTCACTCCCCCTTGGCGGCGGCTTATAACCGCTGCCCTGCTGCTGGCAGCGGTCATTCCGATTGCTGGCGCGGATCATGACAGGGTACGAAAGCTACACCAGAGCCAGGACATCGTGGGCCTTGAGCAGATTCTAACCACCTTCCGCGCCCATTACCCCGACGGCCGGTTCCTGGAAGTGGAACTGGAGTGCAAGGACGGCCAACACATCTACGAGCTGGAAATCCTGGATTCATCAGGGAAAGTCCGCGAACTGCGCTTTGACGCTGTTACGGGCGGACTCCTGAACGAAGGCGATTAGGTGATTGGCGCATGAGACTGTTGCTGATTGAGGACGAAACCGCTCTTGTGGAACAGCTCAGGAGCGCGCTGAGTGATTCGGGCTTTGCCACGGATGTGACCGGCGACGGCATCGAAGCACAGTACCTCGGCGAGGAAGAAGCCTACGACGTGGCCGTTCTGGATCTCGGACTCCCCGGCCGTTCAGGGCTGGAGGTTCTGCGGAACTGGCGAAGGGCGGGTAACGCCCTGCCGGTTCTGATCCTCACCGCCCGGGATGCGTGGCATGAAAAGGTGGATGGGTTCAAGGCCGGGGCCGATGACTACCTGGGAAAGCCCTTCCACACCGAGGAGTTGATTGCCCGGCTCACTGCTCTCATCCACAGAGCCAGCAACCAGCCCGGCGGTGCCCTTACCGCAGGCGGGCTGACACTGGATGAAGAGCGCCAGGAAGCCATTCTGCCCTCTGGAACCCAGATGGAACTCACGGGAACCGAGTTCCGGTTATTGCGCTACCTGATGCTTCATCCCGATACCCTCCTGTCGAAAAGCCGCCTGACAGAACACGTGTATGAGTACGATCAGGATAGGGACAGCAATGTCATCGAGGTCTACATCAACCGGCTGCGCCGAAAGATTGGACACGAAGCCATTGAAACGAGGCGTGGCCAGGGTTATGTCTTTCACCCCGACGTTTTCCGTTCACAGGACGCCTGAAAGGGGATGAGGGTACCTACCAGCCTGCAATCCCGGCTTGCCATTGGCATTGCCATCCCGGTGGCGATCGCGACACTGCTGACCGTGGTCCTCGTCAGCTATGGCGCCCCTCAGCTGGTGGACGACTTTGTCCTGACCCGCCTGGAACACGATCTGGAGACCCTGGTCGCCGGCGTGGAGCTGCCCCCTAACGCGCCCCCACATCAGGGCAAACAGCTCACCCAGGTCTATCAAAAGCCCTATTCCGGTCACTATTTCCAGATTGAAACGGAGGGCAACGCACCCCAGCGCTCGCGTTCCCTTTGGGACCATCAACTGGACCTGCCGGACCTTGAGCCTGGCGAACGCAGCACTTTCCGCACCCAGGGGCCAGAGGGCCAGCCACTGATGGTACTGGCTGAAGGTTTCAGCCAGTCGGGGCGCTGCGCTGTGGTCGGTGTCGCTGAGGATCTCGGCCCCCTGAGCGCTACCATTCACCTCCTTCAGCTCAGCATCGGCGGTCTGGGAATGCTGCTTCTCATCCTTATTGTGCTGGCACAAACGGCGCTGATCCGTCGCGGCCTGGCACCACTCAACGCATTGCGACAGGAACTGCATCGCCTGGAACAGGGCGATATCACGGAGCTCAATACCAATCGGGTTCCCGCCGAGATCCAGCCCCTGATCCGGGAGATCAACCAACTCATCAGGCTGCTCTCCAGCCGCTTAACACGCTCCAGAAAAGCCCTGGGAAACCTTGCGCACGCACTGAAAACGCCATTGACCATCCTCGATGGGCTGTCTGAGAACGGGGAGCCCGCAACCAGCGACGAACTCCGCCGCCAGGTGACAACCATGCGCAACATTGTTGAACGCGAACTCCGCCGCGCACGCCTTGCCGGCGGCGGTATGCCGGGACAAACACTGGCACCGGAGACCGCCCTGAATGAACTTGTTGATGTATTCTCGAAGGTGTACGCGAACAAACGCATCGCCTTTGATATCCAGGCATCCTCCGACATGAGGCTGCCCCTGGACCGGGAAGACTTCCTGGAGCTGGCGGGGGTGCTTCTCGACAATGCATGCAAATGGTGCCACCAGAAGGTCCAGGTGGCCGTGGAACGCACTGAAGAAACGACATTGCTCACTGTTGACGATGACGGCCCTGGCTGCCCCTCGGAACAGCGTGACTCACTGGCGGAAAGGGGCTGGCGGGTGGACGGGGATCAACCGGGGTCCGGCCTGGGATTGGCTATCGCTGCCGATATCATCGAACAATACGAAGGGCGGTTAACCTTCCATGATTCACCGATGGGTGGGCTGCGGGTGAAAGCCACGCTTAAAACAGGAAAGAACTGATTTCCCCAGCGGAGAACGGTTCGTCTTCCCTTAAAGATTCATTAAGCAATAAGCCCAGCTGAGCGCGCAGCCGGGCTTACCCTGGTTCAGACCTGCGATGCCTCCAGAGCCTGCTCAACGTCCGCCAGGATGTCATCCACGTGCTCAATACCAATGGCGAGACGCACCAGATCCCGGGAAACGCCAGCGCTGGCCAGTTCCTCGTCATTGAGCTGACGGTGGGTGGTGCTGGCGGGATGGCAGGCCAGTGTCTTGGCATCACCAATGTTCACCAGCCGCACGATCATCTTCAGCGCATCAATGAAGCGGGCCCCTGCTTCGTCGCCCCCGTTGATGCCAAAGGAGAGGATGCCGGAGGCCTGGCCGCCCATGTATTTCTGCGCCAGGTCATGGTACCGGCTGGATTCCAGTCCCGCGTAGCCAACCCAGTTCACGGCCGGATGCTTCTCCAGGTACTGGGCCACCTTGAGGGCGTTCTCGCAATGGCGCTCCATACGCAGGTGCAGGGTTTCAATGCCCTGCATCAGCTGGAACGCGTTCATCGGCGAGAGGGCGGCACCCATGTTGCGCAGCGGTACCACCCGGCAGCGCCCGATGAAGGCGGCCTCACCCATGGCTTCGGTATAGACCACACCGTGGTAGGACGGATCCGGTTCATTCAGCATGGCGAAACGCTCCGGGTAATCGGCCCACGGGAAGCGGCCGGAGTCCACGATGGCGCCCCCAAGGGTGGTGCCATGCCCGCCCATGAACTTGGTCAGTGAATGGATCACCACATCGGCGCCATGCTCAAAGGGCCGCCATAGGCAGGGCGTGGCAACGGTGTTGTCCACAAACAGCGGCACACCGTGGCGGTGACCGATCGTGGCCAGCTTTTCGATGTCCACGATATTACCGGCCGGATTGCCCACGGTCTCGCAGAAGATCAGCTTGGTACGATCATCGATACGAGCCTCGAACGCATCCGGGTCGTCGGCGCTGACAAACCGGACCTCGATCCCCTGCTTCGGGAACGTATGCGCAAACAGATTATAGGTTCCGCCATAGAGCTGGGTGGTGGTGACGATATTGTCCCCGGCCTCGGCAATGGCCTGGATCGCCGCCGTGATGGCGGCCATGCCCGAGGCCATGGCCAGCGCGCCCACACCGCCTTCCAGAAGCCTTACACGCTCCTCGAGGAAGGCATTGGTCGGATTCATGATCCGGCTGTAGATATTGCCCTCGACTTTCAGGTCGAACAGGTCGGCACCGTGCTGGGTGTCGTCAAAGGCATAGGATGTGGTCTGGTAAATCGGGGTTGCCACCGCCTTGGTGGTAGGGTCGGGCTGGAAGCCGCCGTGAATGGCAAGAGTATCCGGTTTCATGAAGGGTCCTCATAATCCAGTTTTTATGACGTTGTCTGGTACGGGCTCAAGTATGCCAGCTCAGCCCAGACGGGTACTATTGGTCCGTACGGCTCTGCCTCGGGTTTTTCAGATGATTGCCAAGCCAGCCCCGGATGCGCGCCGGGATCCGCCGATGGTCCCGGGCAGCCTCGCCGAGCGGGATGGGGAGAGCCGACTGGGTATAGGTCTCAAAGCCGGCCCTTCGGGCAGCGGCGGCGCGGTTGCCGGCGCGGCTGTCCGAACCCAGTCGCCGGTCATACAGATCCAGAATCGGGATGGGGTAGCCCTGTCCCAGTTCGGTTCCCAGGTCACTGCTGAACGGCGCCCTGAGCCGGGGCGCGACCCAAACCATGCCGAACTGCTCAGGGGCAAGGGCAGCGGCATTGGCACGAGCGTAACGCAGGGCCAGATCCGCGCCATCGCCAATGCCCACAAGCACGATGACGCCCACGCCTTCATCCCGCAGCACCTGGACGGCTGCCTCCAGCCGCCCCAGCGCCCGGCTTTGCCAGTCCTCCCCCCGTTCCGGGGTGCCGCCGTCTTCTGCCACCTGGATGGTCATGTCCGGCGAGTCACCCTCTTCGCCGCCGGCCTCCGTATCGTCATTACCCCCGTCACCGCCGCCGTTCTCCGGTGCCTGCTCTCCATTATCATCCCCGGCCCCATCCGGCTCGGCCTGGCCACCACCGCTTTCGCCGGGCTCCAGGACCCGCTCTGGCATATCCGCCACCGGCTCAGCCGGCTGCCCGAGGGACAACGTCAACCAGCCGGCCTCGGGCAGCTGGCGACGCACCGCCCCGGTCAGGCCCTGATCCGCCGACTGGCCGGAGGCAGCCACCACCACAACGCCCCCATGGCGCTTCGCGGTGGTTTCCCGCTTCAACAGGCCGGTAAAGGTCGCGCCCTCCTGGCCAATCTCCCGCGCCTGATCCGGATAACGTGATGCCAGCGCTCCCCCGGCACGATTCGGCCCAAAGTGCACCATCGTGACACTGGGCGCTTCCGCCTCCTTCTCCGTCTTGCCATTCGATGCCTGTTCCCCCTCGCCGGAGCCCGGTTCCGCCTCCCCTTGCTCTTGCTCTTGCTCTTGCTCTTGCTCTTGCTCTTGCTCTTGCTCTTGCTCTTGCTGGGCGACAGCCGGCAGTGCCAGGCAAAGCAGGACAAGGCCGACAGCCATTGCAGGAATGGAGCGACGCATCAAGAAACCTCCTGTGGTGCGGGGTGAGTTGGAAGCGTTAAACTGGTGTCTTTCCGGAACAGTCTATCAACAATGGCGGATCCTCCCATGAACGAACCACTGATTGCGCCCTCCATCCTCTCCGCCGATTTCGCACGGCTGGGGGAGGAAACCGACAACGTCCTGGCCGCGGGCGCGGACATGGTCCATTTCGATGTGATGGACAATCACTACGTGCCCAACCTCACCATCGGCCCCATGGTCTGCGAGGCCCTGCGCAACAATGGCGTGACCGCGCCCATCGACGTCCACCTGATGGTGAAGCCGGTGGATGACCTGATCCGCATGTTCATCGACGCCGGCGCCAGCTACATCACCTTTCACCCGGAAGCGTCAGAGCACATTGATCGTTCCCTGCAACTGATCAAGGACGCCGGGCTCAAGGCAGGGCTGGTCTTCAATCCGGCCACGCCGCTGCATTACATGGATTACGTGATGGACAAGCTGGACATGATCCTGCTGATGTCCGTGAACCCCGGTTTCGGTGGCCAGTCCTTCATCCCGGGCACCCTGGACAAACTGGGCGCGGCCCGCCGGAAGATCGATGCCTACGGTCGCGCCATCCGCCTGGAGGTGGATGGCGGCATCAAGGAGGAGAATATTGGCGAGGTTGCGGCAGCCGGGGCGGATACCTTTGTGGCCGGCTCCGCCATCTTCAGGAAGGACGATTACGCCAGCGTGATTCAGGCCATGCGCCAGCAGATCGAGCACGCGCGCTCTCCGTAAAAGACGGAGACCATGTGAACGGGCGCGACCGCCGACCAATACGGATGGGGAGGTGTTCAACCTGAAAACACAGACACTGCCTGACACGCTGCTACTCGACCTGGACGGCACCCTGGTGGACAGCGCTCCGGACCTGGCGGCCGCCGTGGATGCCATGCTGGCGGAACTGGAACGCCCGGCTGCCGGGCTTGAAAAGACCCGCCTCTGGGTGGGCAATGGGGCCCGCAAGCTGGTGGAACGGGCTCTGGCCGATGCGTTTGGCGACTCTGTTTCTGCGGAGGCGGAGCTCCTGGAACGGGCGGAATCCCTCTTCTTCCGGGCCTACCACAGCTGCAATGGTCACCACAGTCGCCTCTATCCCGGCGTGATGCGTTTTCTCGAAACGGCGCGAGCCCGGGGCTGCCGGCTGGCCATTGTCACCAACAAACCCACCGAGTTCACCCTTCCCCTTCTGGAGCGTCTCGAGCTTGCCCCCTTCTTCGGGGCCACGGTCAGTGGGGACAGCTTGATGGACCACCACGGCACCGTTATCCGCAAACCGGCAGCGGGTCACTTAAAGCTGGCACTGGACCGGCTCGGCACGACTGCTGAGAGCACTTGGATGATCGGCGACTCCGAGTCGGATATCGTGGGGGCCCGCAACCTTGGGGTCCCCAGCGTGGCGGTAACCTATGGCTACAGCCAGGGCACACCTGTGGCGGATTACGGACCGGACCAGCTGGTCGATGATCTGACGCAGCTGCTGTAAGCCGCCATCAGGCGCGCGCCAGGCGCCGGTTCAGCGCCCAGAGCGATAGCGGCGCGAATAGCAGGGTAATGACGCCGGCCCAAACCAGTGACCACAGCGCGGGCTCCAGCACGCGGCCGCCACTGAGCAGCCCGCGCGCCGCCTCCGAAAGCAGGGAGACCGGGTTGGCTGCCACCACTTGTTGGACAAATGGCGGCAGCGTCTCCATGGGCACAAAGACGTTGCTCAGAAAAGTCACAGGGAACAGCGCGGTGAATCCGAAAAGCTGAACGTGCTCCGGATCCCGGGCGAGAACCCCGACCAGGACCATGACCCAGGACATGGCGAAGGCGAAGACCAGGAGCAACGCCAGCATCACCAGGACACCACCCAGTGGCGCCTCCACCCGGAACCCCAACAGAAAGCCAACCGCAAGCAACAGCACAACGCACCACGCCTGCTTGACCATGTCCGCCAGGATACGCCCCGCCAGCGGCGCCCACCGCGCAATGGGCAGAGCGCGAAAACGGTCGAAAACGCCCCGGGTCAGGTCCGTGTTGAGCCCATGGCCCACATAGACGGTGACAAAGACCAGATTCATCACGATCACGCCAGGCAGGATGAAGTCCAGGTAGGCCGCCGTGGAGCCGGCAACCGCACCCCCGAAAACGTAGAGGAACAAAAGCAGGAACAGCACCGGCTGAATGCTGAAATCCATCAGCTCCCAGGGGTTGCGGCGCAGCTGCAAGAGGGTGCGCCATGCCAGGGTCAGGGTCTGCTGGAGGCTGTTCACGGGGCCACCTCTGGAGCCTGTTCCGGGGTCTCGACATCGGTATGGCGGCCGGTCAGCGTGAGGAAGACATCATCCAGGCTGGCGCCGCGCAACGTCAGCTCCCGGGCCACGATGCCGGCCTCGTCCAGGCGCCGGACGACAGCGGGCACCAGAGCCGGGTCACTGATCGGAACCCGCAACCGGACACCGTCCACTTCGGGCGTGCGGCCCACAATGCCAGTGACAACAGACCGGGCGAGCTCCCGATCCGCTCTATGCTGGAACGCCATTGCCAGGGTCTGCCCTCCCACACGCGCCTTGAGCTGTTCCGGGGCGCCACTGGCGATAACGCGGCCCTGGTCGAGCACAACGATCTTATCCGCAAGGCTGTCGGCCTCCTCCAGGTACTGGGTCGTCAGGAGGACGGTGGTGCCCTCGGCCACAAGTTCGCGGATCAGGTTCCATAGCTCCAGGCGGGCACGCGGGTCGAGCCCTGTGGTTGGCTCGTCCAGGAACAGAATAGGTGGGCGTCCAACCAGGCTGGCCGCCAGGTCCAGGCGCCTGCGCATACCGCCGGAATAGGTCTGGACTGGCCGGTGAGCCGCATCCTCAAGACCAAACGCCGCCAGCAGCTCGCCCGCCCTTGAGCGGGCATCCCGTCGCGGGAAACCCAGAAGGCGGGCAATCAGGATCAGGTTCTCGCGACCGGTGAGCTTTTCATCCACGGAGGCGTACTGGCCGGTGAGCCCGATACGCGAACGCACCGTGGCGGCCTCAGTGACCACATCGTACCCATCCACCCGCGCCTGCCCGGCATCCGGCGCAAGCAGGGTCGCCAGAATCCGGACAGCAGTGGTCTTGCCAGCCCCGTTGGGGCCCAAAAGACCCTGAACGGTGCCACGCGGCACGCTCAGGTCAATACCATCGAGCGCCCGGGTGGCACCGAACTGCTTCACCAGTCCCTCAGCGCCAATTGCTTCATCCATGGCCGTTACCCCGGTTCAGTGGAAAGCAATCAGCATAGCGCCAGCAGGCGCTGGACACTACCAGTGAACGGAGTAACCAACGCCCATGGTCCGGCCCTGGCCCTTCACCCGGCTGGTGGCGCTTCTGGACGAGTCAATCTGGTAATACGCCTGGCTGATCGCCGGATAGTAGTCCTTGTTCAACAGGTTCCGGACGGACAGCGTTGCCTCCCCGGGCCCAGCGTCAATGCGGGCGACATAATCCACGACGGTGTAGCTCTCCACTTCGCCCTCACCGAAGGCCGTTGAGCCTTCAAACTGGTCCCGGCTGCCGATATGGGTGAACTGGAGCCGGTTATGCCAGCCGTTCAGGGTCTCGTCTTCCAGATAGCCCGTTACCTTCAGCGGCGCGATCCGTGTGCCCGGCAGTCGCTCGCGTCCGCCGTCGGCCGTGTCCCTCAGCCCTTCGGACCAGGTCAGTGTGCCCCCGATCGTCGTCGCGGACGTCACACCATAGTCGACAGCACTCTCAACCCCCCAGACGTCTTCCTCGTTCTTCTGGATGTTCAGATTACTGTCAAAGGTGGTCCCGCCATTGGAGGTGCTGTAGAACACGGCAGCAGTGGCGCCCAGACTGCCATTGCTGTAACGCGTCCCGAGTTCGTAGTTGTCCACCTTCTCAGCTTCCGACTCAAACTGGCCGGCCTGGAAGGTCTGTTCCGAGTAGCCCTGGGTTCCGGGATAGGGGCCGGCATCCCGAAGCACACGGCCGACATCCGCGATGGAAAAGCCCTGGGAATAGCTGGCAAAGACATCCGTACTCTCCGAGACGTAGAACACCGCCCCCAGGTTGAACAGCGGCTCGGAATAATCCAGGGTCCCGGCCTCGACGCGGTGGCCGTTGCCGTTGGGATCAACCGTGTCCGTATCGACGCTGATGTCCTCGTAACGCAGGCCGCTTCGCACGACGGCCACCTCCCCCAGCGGAACCTCCAGTTGGGCGTAGCCCGCAAAGGCGTCCTGGTCCATGGCGGGCGAGGTCGCGGGTACCTCACCGCTCTGGTCATAGTTGCGGGACTCTGTCTCGTCAGACAGGTAATCAACACCCCAGGTGAGGCTGGCGCCCGCCGTCAGCTCATCCAGCGGGGTCGTGACCGAGGTCCTCACCCCGAGCTTTTCGGATTCAATGGCACTCTGGGGATAGGGACCGGCACCCGGGTAGTAGTATTTGGGAAATGCCTGACGGGAATCCCCGTAATAAACATCCGCCTTCAGGGAACTGCCGGCGATGGACTGATGGGAATAGGTGACTTTCGCCGACGTGAAATCCTGTTCCGGGTCAATAACCGGCACGGCCTGGGTGGGCGCTTCCTCCAACGGTACCGCCGGGGTTTTGCTGCCTCCCTCTGCAAAGCCGAACGTATGGTCTGAATCCTGTTCATTGTTGAATTCATTGAGCATCAGCTCGATGCGCTGATCGCCTCCATCAAAGTCCAGACCGGTCTTGGCGAGCACGTTGTATTCCGTCGTATCCGCAAACCCGCCCTGGGTGCCTCCTGGGCCACCGGGAGGGATTCGGTCCCCGTCAGCGTCAAACCGGCCCCCGCGTTCCACGAAAGAGCCGGACAGCACATAATCCCAGTTGCCCTGGGTACCGCTGACACGGTGTTCTGTCTCATAGTCCAGGGACTCATCAAAGTGCTCGGTGGAAAAGCGCGCGCCAGCCTGGGAATAACCGGCTACCGCCTCATCGCTGGCCTGCTTGGTGATGACGTTGATAACACCGCCCTTGGCCCCAAAACCATAGATCGCGGTACCGCCACGGATGACCTCAACACGCTCAATAGCTGAGGCGGAGATGCTGTTAAGACCGCGGGAGGCGTCACGCAGAGGCGTCGACTGCGGGATGCCGTCAATCAGGACCAGGAACTTGCGGCCCCGCAGCGTCTGGCCGTAGTTGGTGGTCCCCTCGGTACTCGGCCCAAGGCCCGGCACCGTTTGCGCCAGGATGTCATTCAGGTTCCGGCTGACCCGCGCCTGCTCATCCAGTTGTTGCTCATCCAGTACAGTCACGGATCGGGCCGTTTCCGACACCGAGGTTTCGTTCCGCGTTGCGGAAACGACAACCGGATCAATGCTCATGCTGGTTTCTGACTGCGCCTGTACCGCCAGCGACAACGGAGCCAGTGACGTTGCCAGTGCCAGCGGCATAATGCGAGCGCGTGCGGCGATGCTCCGGTGTTTCAAGACAGGGTCTCCTCATCCGGGATGGGTTGCGGGGGATCATTATAAAGGAATGCGAATTATTCTTTTTATTGTGCCGCATGTAAAGCATTCTCACCCCTAGCCGCCCTGTCCGGTTCAAAGATCCTGTAAAATGGAGGGTGATCAAGGCCCGCTCCGCGTCCGTATTACCGGAGCAAACCCCTTTCCTGGAGCAGTCATGACCCACGTTTTCCTCGTCGACAACGGCTCCCTGCGGCCTGACGCCACCCTGAACCTGAGGCGTGTTGCCAGTGCTCTTGGTGATCAAACCGGCATGCCAGTAGAAGCCCGTTCACTACTGCATTCCAACAAGGTACCAGCGGACCAACTGGACGGTATTGCCGCCTCCACGCTCGGCCCGGCTGCTCATTGGCGGGCCGAGGCGGGCGTTACGAACATGGTGGTCCTGCCCTTCTTCTTCGGCCCCAGCCGGGCCCTCAGCGGTTACCTCCCGGAGCGCCTGGGCGAGATGCAGGCCTCACACCCCAACGTCCACGTCCGGGTCGCCTCGCCGCTGGTCGATCTCCAGGCGCCCACGGACCTGAGGCTGGCGCGCGTGCTGCGCGATGGCATTGAGGAACAGCTCCAGCAACTCCCGGCGGGAACCAGACCCGCCGTGGTACTTGCCGACCATGGCAGCCCCATCCCGGAGGTGACGGCCGTGCGCAACGTTCTGGCCGGTCAGGTGGCGGCACTGATGGAGGGGCGGGTCCGCAGCGTGACGCCGGCTTCGATGGAGCGGCGGGAGGGGGACGAATACCGGTTCAACGAGCCCCTGCTCGAGAACCTGCTTGATGCGCCCGGGTTCAGCGAGGGCCCTGTCATTGTTTCCATGCTGTTCCTGTCGCCGGGGAAACACGCTGGGGTGGACGGGGACGTGGTCACTATCTGCGAGCAAGCTGAAACCCGCAACCCGGGCCTGGAAACCCGGATAACGCGTCTTGCGGGAGAGCATGACGGGACCCTGGCCATCCTCGCGGACCGGCTGGATCAGGCCTTGAACGGCGAGCGTTACCTTCTGGACCTGCCAGCCCCGGACATGACCTGATCAGAAGCGGTGGGGCTCGAACGCCACCGACTCGGTTCGCTGCCCCAGCAACACCAGCCGCCCCCGGTAACGCCCTTCACCGGTGGCGGTAAAATCGAAACTGAAGGTCCGCCGAAGTCGTAGCCGCCCCTGTCGGTCTCTCTGCACCCCCAGTCCGCTCAGGCAGACGCTCTGGTCCAGCAGGTCCACATCCGCGCGCTCACAGGCCCGCCGCGCCACCTGGAGCGCCAGCTCCTTGGTGCCCAGGGCACGCCACCAGTACCAGGCCCCGAATCCGATGGCGAAAAGAAGGGTCAGGGTCTTTAATCCGATCTGCATTCGACGCTAACACTCCTGAACTATTAATTGACAACGATTCTTATTCGCTAATACATTAAGCCTAACTATTGGCATCGTAACCGAGTTCCGTCATGCCCCATGACCCTTCACTGAACGCGTTCTTCAACGCCCTGATCCGGGAATGGCCCCTGGCACGCTACCACGAACCAGGCGCCCTCAACGCCAGCGCCCCGATTGCGGGCCAGGGTCATTTCGAGATCCCCGGGCCCGACAATACAGCGCTGCTCATCCCCTGTCGCTTCAGGGCCCGGACCGGCCGCCACCTGTTGGCCGCCCCCCTGCTGCTCGACCATCAGGGCGAACACCGGCCAGTCACCTTTGAACAGGCCGTGGAATGGTGCATGGCTCTTGAGCCGCTGCGGCAGGAAACCTCGGCAGGCGCGCTTGAGGCATTGAAACAGAGAGTCCATGCAAGCCGACAGAACCTGGCCGCCGCCCAGCCACACCGGGAACCTCAGCTGGATCACCTGTTCCGGGAACCACTGACCTTTCTGGAAGCGGAACAAGCGCTTTTCAGCGGCCACTCCATTCACCCCTGCCCCAAGGACAGGGGCAACATGGACAACGAGGACGCCCGGCGCTATGCGCCGGAATACGGTGGCCATTTTCCCCTGGCCTGGTACAGCGTCGCCCGGGACCACCTGTTCCATCGCGACACAGAAGGTCTGGATCCAACCCATGGCGTTGACGCCCTTCTCGAAACGGAGCCGGCCGCCGATCACATGCGGGCACGCCTGCCCAGCGGCCACTGCCTGCTTCCATGCCACCCGTTCCAGCATCGCCAGTGGCAGGCCTCCGCTGCCCTGGCACCGCTGCGCGATGCCGGCAGCCTCTGTTACCTGGGCGAGGGCGCCGCCCACTGGCGGGCCACGTCGTCATTAAGAGCCATCTACTGCGAGTCAGCCCCCTGGATGCTGAAGTTCTCGCTGAGTGTCTGGCTCACCAATTCCCGGCGCCACCTGCAGCCGGAAGAAGTGGTGCGCGGCGCCGAGCTCTGCCGCGTTCTGGATAGCGGCCCGGTCCGGGAATGGCTCCGGAACAGGCCCGCTTTTGAGGTGTTGCGCGAACCCATCGCCGCCGGTATCCGGGGAAGCGAGGGCCAGCCCCTGCCGGAAACCCTGGTTGTCTGGCGGGATAACCCCTTCCGCGGCAACAGGACCAGCAACACGGAAGTGCTCGCCACCCTGCTCCAGGATGACCCCCGCAGCGGTGAGTCACGCCTCTCGCAACGGCTCCGCCAGGCGGGGCTGGATGCCAGCGCCACGCGCGACTGGTTCCGGCGCTTTCTCGACGTGGCCGTAGCGCCGCTACTGGAGGCGCAATCGCAATTCGGCATCCTGTTCGGCGCCCACCAGCAGAACCTGGTTCTGGGCCTGAACGGGGTCTGGCCCGAGACGCTGTTCTTCCGGGACTGCCAGGGCACGGGGTTCACCAGCCTGGCACCCCAACGCCTGGGCGATGAACTGGGCAACCTGGCCGAAGACAGTGAGAACCTTCTGCCGGACGAACTCGGCATCCAGCTGTTCTGCTATTACCTCTTCATCAATGCCACCTTCAACGTTATCGCGTCACTGGCGGCGGGCCGGCTTGCCAGTGAGACCGACCTGATCCGGACGCTGCGCGACTGGTTGCAGGCCCGCCTGGCCGAACAGCCCCCGGACGACCGTGCCATCCGCTACCTGCTTGAAAGCCGGGAGCTCTACGCCAAGGGCAATTTCCTGTGCACGCTCCGGGCGTTGAACGAAAACACACTGGATGACGTCTTTTCCATCTACCACGCCCTGACGAATCCACTTTATAGGGAGGCCGAGTGCCATGTTTGACGGTAATCACAGGGTCCACCTGACCCTGAGCTCCAGCGGCGACCAAGCATACCTGCAAGCCGGACCCCAGAGCTGGCAACTGAGACTGAGCGGCGAGGGAGCCCACCGGATCCTGACCGGCTGGGAAGGCCCGCTACCGGAGAGCCACCTGGTCTATCCCCTGCTTGACCGGCTGTTCAGTGGTTTCGGTCTTGACTCCCTGGCCCTGACTGCTGACATCGCGGAGCTGTGCGCACTGGCGCACCCGGCCTGGCAGGCTCATGACGACGGCACACTCTCCATCAGCAGGGTCGCCTTCTACCAGATCCGTGAAGCATGGCTGGCGCCGTCGTTATGGCCGGTCATGCCGGAAGTCCCCGAACAGACGGGAGAAGTCGTCCATCCCCGCCGCCCCCGTCTCCCGGATACCACCCTCTACCGGCGCTACCACCCGGGTGTGGACAAGGTGCTTGAGCTGCGCCCGCCCACCGTTGAAGCCGATGGCGAACGCTTCCACCGCTGGCACAACCTGCCGCGGGTCGCACGGTTCTGGGAATACCCGTTCAGCCGGGAACGGCTGGATGCCATGCTCGAGGAACGACGCGCCGCCGCCAACAGCTTTCCGCTGATCCTGGAGGCCGACGGGGATCCGGTCGGCTATTTCGAAACCTATTTCGTGCCGGAGGACCGGCTGGGCCCCTATTGCGATGCCGGCCCCTTTGACCAGGGCGTGCATGTGCTGATCGGCGAGGACCGCTACTGCGGTCAGGGCCAGGCACCGGTGTGGCTCAACACCATCAGCCATTACCTCTTCCTGACCGATCCCCGGACCACAACTCTCTATGGCGAGCCCGACGCCGCCAACGAAGCCATTTTCCGCCAACTGCGCCACCTCAGCTGGCGCAAGCACTACGAGTTCGACTTCCCGCACAAGCGCGCCGCGCTGGTGACCACGGAACGGGAAAGATTCTTCCGTGACACACGACTCTAGCAGGAACGCCGCAATGGACGGACAAACACTCTGGCACCGGGCCAACCAGCGACTGATGGCCAAGGTCATCGGAGAAACCGCCTATGAGGGCTGCCTGTCCCCGGAGCTCACCGGCAACGGCCACTACCGGCTGGTGCTCGGGGAGCATGAGTATGGTTTCCGGGCACGCTGCAGCTGTTGGGGGTGGCTGCGCCTGGCTCCCAACAGCCTCACCCGTAACGGGCAACCCGCAACCAATGCCGCCCAACTGGTGATTGATGCCCAGCACGCCCTGGGCATGAGCGACATCGTACTCGCCAATTTCCTGGAAGAACTCCAGAACACCCTGGCAGGCGACCAGATCCAGCTGGCACGTCTGACCCGGCTCACCGCCGACGAGATGCTGGAGCTGCCCGCACCGGAGCTGGAAGGGCTCCTGGACGGCCACCCCAAATTCCTGGCCAACCGGGGCCGCATGGGCTGGGGCCAGGCCGACCTTGAAGCCTACAGTCCGGAAGCCAACAACCCGTTCCGGCTGCGGTGGCTGGCGGTCGCCCCCTCGCTGGCAGGCGCCCATGTGGGAACGCCGCCCCTTGAGCAATGCCTCGACAGCAGCGAGCACGCGGCATTGGTCCGGGGCTCCGGGGGCGCCGGACACTGGCCCCTGATCCCGGTACACCCCTGGCAATGGGACAACCGGATCCAGAGCCAGTATGGCGAACTCCTGGCCCGGGGCCTGATCCGCGACCTGGGCGTTCACGGGCACTGGTACCACCCCCAGCAGTCATTGCGAACCCTGACCAATACCAGCGTCCCCGGCAACTGCGACGTTAAGCTCGCACTTACCGTCCTGAACACCTCCTGTTACCGGGGTATCCCTGCAGGCCCCATCGCCCTCGGCCCCGCCCTGTCCCAGTGGCTGTGGGAGCAGAGCCGGGCGGACACCGAATTCCTGCAGGCCGGGCTGGAGGTCCAACGTGAGCTGGCCGGCAGCCACGTGCCCCATCCCCAGCAGTCACAGATCGCGGGCGCGCCTTATCGCTACCACGAGATGCTCGGAAGCGTCTGGCGCGAGAGCCTCTCCGGCAAGACGGACGCCGGCGAACACCCCATGCTGATGGCCGCTCTCGCGCAATGCGACGGTGAGGGGCGCTCCCTGATCGCCGCGCTGATCAGGCATTCCGGAGTGAGCCCCGAGGTCTGGCTCACGCACCTGTTCGAGCGCGTCACCATACCGCTTTATCACCTGATGTGCGCCTACGGGATCGGCGTGGTCGCCCACGGCCAGAACCTGGGACTGATCCTGAAAGACGGCCTGCCGAAACGCATGGCGCTCAAGGATTTCCATGGTGACCTGCGCTGTACGGACCAGCCGATGCCCGAACAGGCGGGCATGCCGAAACACCTTGTGGACGGACTGACGCGCCTGCCCCCTGAACATCTGGTGCATGACCTCATTACCGGTCATTTCATCACGACCCTGCGCTTCATCTCCCCCCTGGTCGAGGACGAACTGGCACTGCCGGAAGCGCACTTCTACAGCCTTCTGGCCGAGCGCCTGCGCGCCTATCAGGCGCGTCACCCCGAGCTGAGTGAACGGTTCGAGCTGTTCCCGCTGCTGACGCCCACCCTCGACCGGGTCTGCGTTAACCGGGTGCGGTTCCGTGTGGGCTACGAGGACCATGCGGACCGTCCCCGCCCCGAACTGGGTGAGCCACTGAGCAATCCGTTACTGACTGGAGAGACGCCATGAATACCCCATTGGACCTTGCCGGACTGGGTATCGGCCCGTTCAACCTGAGCATCGCCGCCCTGGTGCGGGAAGTGCCGCAACTCCAGGCGGCATTCTTCGACCGCAAACCGGATTTCAACTGGCATCCAGGCATGATGCTGCCCGGCGTCCGCCTCCAGACCTCCTACCTCAAGGACCTGGTCACTGGCGTCGCGCCCTGGAGCCCCAACAGCTTCCTGAATTACCTGGTGCAGAACGGCCGCTTCTATGCCTTCATGAATGCCAACCTGCCCGCCGTCAGCCGCGCGGAGTTCGCGGACTACATGGCCTGGGTGGCGAACGGCCTGGATACGCTTCACTTCGGGAGGAACATCGAACACGTCGATTTCGATGGGGACCTTTTCCAGATCCATCTCCGGGAACACGCAGAGCCGATCCAGGCCCGCAACCTGTGCCTGGGCACCGGCCAGACGCCCGTCATCCCGGAAACCTGCCAGCCCTGGCGGGGCGATGACTGCTTCCACAACATGGAGATGACCCTGAGACAGCCCGATGTAACGGGCCAATGCGTGACCGTGGTTGGCGGTGGCCAATCGGGCGCGGAAGTGGTTCTGAGCCTTCTTCGAGGAGACTGGGGCCGGCCCGAGCGCATTCACTGGCTGTCGCGCCGTCCGAATTTCCAGCCCCTGGATGAAACCCCTTTCACCAACGACCATTTCACGCCGGGCTACGTGAACACCTTCCATGACCTGCCTGAAGCCCAGCGCCTGGCGATGGTTCAGGACCAGAAACTGGCCGCGGACGGGATATCGCCCGACACTCTGGAAACGCTCTACCAGACGCTCTATGAAAACCGGATTACCGGTGGTGATGCGCCACGCGTTGTCCTGCAGCCCCACCGGACCCTGGAGACCATGAGCGGGCCCGCCCCGTACCGACTGACGGTCCATAACGGGCTCACCAACACACGCGAAGCGGTAACGACCGACCGCGTCATCCTGTGCACCGGTTTTGAATGGCAGCTTCCCCCTTATCTCGCCGCACCGCTGAGACAACGGCTGGAGACGGACGACCACAGCCAGCTCAGGCTGGGTGCCGACTTCCAGGCGCACTGGGACGGACCGCCGGGCCGACACATCTATGCCGTCAACGCCGGTCGCCATTCCCACGGCATCGCCGAGCCCCAGATGAGCCTGATGTGCTGGCGCTCCGCCCGGATCATCAACCACCTGGCGGGGGAGACACTTTTCCCGGTCAACGAGGGGGTTGAGCTGGTCGACTGGCGCGGTACGGAACCATCAGCCAGGCACGCGGATGAGGATGAATCACTGCTGAGCCTTCTCAAGGATAAAACGTGATAATCATTTGCATTACTGTTGCGTTCTGTTAATCTCTCGACCCGGAATAATCCTCAAAATCAGGAGTCTTTCTATGCGGCAATTGAGCAGTTGGTCGCGCAATCCCCTGGCAGTTCTCTTCATCACGGGCGCAGCCATGGGGACAGCCCCCGTGGCACTGGCCCAGCAATCCATTGGATCCCTGGATGAAATGGTGGTTGTGGGCAACCGCGCCCCCTCCCAGATCAGTGAAGTCCCAGGCACCGTCTGGGTCCTGGAAGGCGAGGAGCTGCAGCGCCAGTTCGACGGTGGCAAAAGCCTCAAGGACACGCTGGGCAACCTGGTTCCCGGCATGGACCTGGGCACCCAGAACCGCACCAATTTCGGCCAAAAACTGCGCGGACGCGGCGTGCTGGTGATGATCGACGGGGTCTCGCTCAATTCCTCCCGTGGGCTCAGTCGCCAGCTGGACAGCATCGACCCCTTCAACATCAAGCGCATTGAAGTGCTCTCCGGCGCCACGGCCATCTACGGGGGCGGCAGCACCGGCGGCATCGTCAACATCATCACCAAGAAGGGCGAAGCCGGTGAGCCGTCTTTCGAGACCGAGATCGGTGCGAGCAGTGGCTTCAACAACAGCAACGACCGGGACCTGAGAGGCGGCCAATCCATCAGCGGCGGCACTGACTTCGTCAAGGGCCGGCTGGCGGTGGCAGGCCAGGATAACGGCGCCTTCTACGATGGCAACGGCGATCCCGTCCTGCCGGATATCACCCAGACGGACCTGCAGTACAACCGTACCGTTGACGTGATGGGGAACCTGGAGTTCGATTTCAGCCAGACCCAGAGCCTCACCCTGACCGCGCAGTACTACAACTCCAAGTTCGACGGCAGCAAAGGCCTCTACCTGGGCCAGGGGCTGTCACAACTGGACAACCCACAGATCCGGAATGGCTTTTCAACGGACCGCCCGCCCGAGACCGACCGCTATATGGTCAATGCTTCATTCCGCGATACCGACTTTCTCGGCCATACCGCCTACCTGCAGCTGTCTTCAAGGCAGGAGGAAATGAGCTTCCAGGGCTTCCCCTACCAGGGCGACGAAGCAGCCCTGAGCTACTACCGGAACAACGGCACCTTTCCGCCCGGCAGTAACCTTGGGGGACTCGCGGATGTGGACCTGTCCTATGTGGGCTCGTCCAAACAGAACACCAAGCAGCACTCGCTCAAGGCCATGCTGGTCAAGCAGATTGGGGACGTTCAGCTGACTTATGGCGTCGACCTTGACCGGGAAGACTTTGACGCCAGCCAGATGATTTTCAACAGCGGCGAAGCGCTCAACTCAGGCCTGATGACGCTGAACGAGCGCTACCGCACCGCCCGTTACCCTTCCTTCCGCGTCGACGGCATCGCGAGCTTCCTCAATGGGGAGTGGCAGGCAACCGAGCGCCTCCAGCTCAGCGCCGGCGTGCGTTATCGCCATGCCAGCCTGGAAACCGGGTCCATCGTGCCCGTACAGAAAGTGGTTAACACCAATGGCAATACCTTTGTTCAGGGCGGATTGGCCACAGGCGCGGAAGCCATCCCGGGAGGTGAAAACGATTACAACGTCTCACTGGTCAATGCCGGCGCCATCTACGACCTGACGCAGGACCAGCAGGTCTGGGCCAATTACAGCCAGGGGATGGAAATCCCGGACCCGGCCAAGGCCACGGGCCAGGGGAATTACAGCCTGGCGGCACCCGGCGGTCAGTATCAGCTCCAGGAATATCTGGATCTGGATGACAACAACCTGCCGGCACTGAAAACCGACCAGGTGGAGCTCGGGTGGCGCCAGTACACCCCGGACTGGGATGCCCAAGTCGCGACCTACTACACCTGGTCCGACAAGGACACGGTCGTGAACACGGACGACTTCACGATCGACGTCGTGGACAACCGGGTACGGACCTACGGCGTGGAAGCCAGCGGTACCTGGCGGATCACCCGTCAGTGGCAGCTCGGCGGTACCGGCCACTACGTCAAGTCGGAAACCAAGCAGAATGGCGACTGGCAGGACCAGGTCGTTACCGACGCCAGCCTGCCGAAGACGACGGCGCATATTAAGTGGGGCAATGCCGACACCAGCGTCCGCTTCCAGGGAGTACGCGCCTTTGACATCGACGATGGCCAGGGCAACGAGATCGATGGCCATACCACCTTTGATCTACAGGCCACGCAGAGCCTGGCCGGCGGTGAGCTCACGCTGGGGATCAACAACGTGTTTGATAACCAGTACACCACGGTCTGGAGCCAGCGGGCCAAGGTGTTCTACGGCCTGCCCGAGGTTACGGACTTCAAGGGCCGTGGTCGCACCTACTCGCTCTCCTACACCATCGAGTACTGACGCCAGGTCAGCGCCCTTCCCTCCCCGGCCATGGCCGGGGAGCTTCTCCTGCTTCCAGGTGCTACCCCAACCGGCGCCGCGTCAACAGAAAAATGAAGTAGCTTCCCCCGAGCAGTGCCGCCATCAAACCGGCCGGCAACTGGTCCGGGTAAAGCAGCGTCCGGCCCAGCCAATCAGAAAGCGTCATCAGTCCCATCCCCACCATGGCCGCCAATGCCAGCTGGGGCCGAACCCGGCGCGCGCCCAGAAGCGCTGCTACATGGGGAGCCAGCAGACCCACGAAAGCAACCGGCCCCATCAGGGCGGTTACCAGCGCGCAGAGCGCGCACACCACCAGAAGCAGCACCAGCCGTGCCCGGGCCACGTTGACCCCTCGGGCCCGAGCCATCGGGTCCCCGATGGCGATCAGCGTCAGCCATCGGCTCAACGCCACAACCAGCAGGACCAGGACCGCCACGCCAGCCGCCAGTAGCAGAGCCCTGTCGGTGGAGGCCCGGTAGGTGGAACCAGACAGCCAGCCCAGAATGATGTGGGCGCTCTGGGTGCCCTGGGCCAGCACGAAATGCACCAGTGCCTCCATCAGGGCCGCGAGTGAAATGCCCACCAGAATCACGATACCCGGCGCATAGTGGGAGCGCCGCCCTACGAGCAGAAGAACGCCGAGCACCACCAGACTGCCCAGAAACGCCACGCCCGGCCCGGCGTGATAGATGGAGGTGCCGGTCCAGATGGTGAAGATGACCAGCGCGAGTGTTGCGCCCGCGGACATGCCCAGAATATCCGGGCTGGCAAGCGGATTGCGGATCAGGCGCTGAAGAATGAGCCCGGCAACCGCCATACCAACACCGGCGGCGGAGGCGGTCAAAAGGCGCGGCGCACGCAGCGACCAGACCAGTTCCGAGGGCCAGGCAAAAGGCAGGCTGGACAACGACAGCGGGGTGGCCGGCGTATAGGTCAGGGTCAGGACAACCAACACCAGTAGCAGGACCACGGCGCTGACCCAGGTCAACCAGGTCGTCTGGCGCGCGCCTTGAGGCAGCGCCAACGCAGTCTGGTCTCCATGGCCCAGCTTGCGGTGCGCGAACACCACCAGCGCTGGCGCACCCACCATGGCGGCAGCCGTTCCACTGGGCACCAGCTCCCCGAACCAATCGCCCGCTGCCTGGGCCAGCGAGTCCGTTGCCAGCAGCAGCCCGGCTCCCAGCACCGCGCTGTAGGCCAGCTCATCTCCAGCCCGGCGCGCCCCCATGGAGCGGGCTATGTTGGGCGCGATCAGCCCCAGGAACCCGATGATCCCGACAGCGGTGATACTACTGGCCAGGATCCATAACGCGCCAACGAGCAGCACCACCAGCACGGGCCCATAGCTGAAGCCGCGCCCGCGTGCGCCGGCCTCCCCGAGTCGCATCAAGGTCAGTGGCCTGGGCGCCAGCACCAGCATCAAGGGCACAACCAGAAGCCGCGGCCAAAGCCATTGGACCCAGTTCCAGTCATTCTGGGTGAGATTGCCGGCACCCCAGATGAAGACACCCTGTGCCGCCTCCTGGTTCAGCAGAATGATGGCCGAAGCCGCCGCCCCCATCAGCAGATGGGTTGCCATACCGGCAAGCACCACCGGCAACCCGCCAATGCCGTTGCGCCCGGCAATGGTCAGGACAAGCCCAACCGATGCCATGGCGCCACCCATGGCGATCAGCGCCCGTTCATCGGTGGCCAGTGCCGGCAGCCAGACACTGGCACAGACCAGAGCCAGCCAGGCGCCGGAGGAGGCGCCAACCGTTAGTGGTGAGACCAGTGGGTTGCGGGTAACCTGCTGCAGGAGACTGCCCACGATGCCAAGCACCGCCCCCACGAGGACGGCAAGCAAGGCACGCGGCAAGGCTGTGTAATAGAACTGGACCTGATCAAAGCCGCTGGGCTGGCCCCCTGTCACCAACCGCCACTGTTCGGCCAGCAACAGGCTGCTGCCGAACTGCAGGTGGCATACCACCAGCACGAGCGCAGCCGCCAGGGCAACCCCATAGCGGGACAACGGCGCTGCCAGCAGGGCCCAGGTCGACTGCATCAGGGCTCAATGGTCAGAAGGGCATCCGTCATGTTCTCGGCCAGGTAGCGCAGCGACATGGCACCACCATAGACCCAGGTGGGCTCAATGGGCGCCACCCGACCGGCTTGGACCACTGGAAGCGCATTCCAGAGCGGCTTCTCCAACAGATCGCCAGCGAGGACAGTGGGCTTGAAATAAAGCAATACGTCCTCCTCGCCGATCCGATTCAGGTCCGCCACTTCCTTCTGGGTCTGCCCCCATTGGCTGGCCGGCTGAGGCATCGCCGATTCCAGGCCCAGCTGGCGAAGGGCGTACCAGGGCATGCTGTTGCGTCCAAAAACCCGGACCACGGTCGGGCTGGCAAAGCCCACGCTGGTCACCCGGGGCAGTTCGTCCCCGAAATGATCACGGATACGGCCACGCAGCCAGATCAAACGGGCTTCCAGCGCCTTGAGTTTATGCCGGGCCTTGTCCTCGCGGCCGAAGAGCCGGCCCAGTTCCAGAAAGATTGAGCGTGCCTTTTCAGCGTTACTGTGATCCTTGCGGAACGCATCGAAAAACAGCACCGGCGCCACCCGGCTCATCTTGTCGGCCAACCCGGCCTGGTCCGTGGAAAGCACAATGACGTCCGGTTCCAGGGACGCAATCTTCTCCATGTTCGGTTCCGAGCGCTTACCCACATTGGCCACCGACCCCGGCAGTTGTGGGCGCACCACCCACTTGCGGTAACCGGCGACGTCCGCCACGCCAACGGGATCAACGCCAAGCTCCACCAGGTTCTCCGCCATGGACCAGTTCAGAACCACCACGCGCTCAGGGACCGATTCGAACGTCTGCTCGCCCCGGCTGTCGGTGACGGTAATCTGCGCCTGAGCGGCAAGCGTCAGGCCAATGCCCAGGATCAGGGTCAGGTAATGTTTCAGTTGCAGAGCCATGAGTGCGGGCAACTCCTGTCAGGCGACCACCGCAACCGGGCGCTGTGTGCCGGGCTGGGCGATCAGGTTGATGTCGATGCCGTACAGCATCGTAAGCAGCTCGGACGAAAGCATCGCTTGCGGGGTGCCATCAAAAGCCACCTCGCCCTGCTTGAGCGCGATCACCCGGTCCGCGTAACGCGCCGCCAGATTCACATCGTGCAGGATCACCGCCACGCCACGACCAGCAGACTGGTTAAGGTCGCGCAGCAGCGCCATGCATTCGTACTGGTGGGAGAGATCCAGTGCCGAAGTCGGCTCATCGAGCAACAATAGCGGCGCCTCCTGGGCCAGCAGCATCGCGATCCAGGCGCGCTGGCGCTCACCCCCGGAGAGCTCGTCGACCAGGTGCGTAGCATAATCCGCCATACCGGTCTGTTCCAACGCCCAATCCACGGCGCAGGCATCGTCCCGGTGCCAGCGACGCACCAGACCACGCCAGGGGAAGCGGCCCAGGCGGACGAGCTCACGCACATCCAGCCCCGCCACCTCGGGAAGCTGCTGGGGCAGGAAGGCCATGCGCCGGGCCAGCTCCCGTTGCCCATAACCATCAAGCGGCTGATCATCAAGGCGGATCATGCCCTCGTCGGGCTTCATCTGGCGCGCCATTACCTGCATCAGCGTGGACTTGCCAGAGCCGTTATGGCCCAGAATGGCGGTGAACTCGCCGTCCCGCAGCCCAAGCTCATCCACGCCCAGTATGGTGCGGCCGTCCCGGTGGACCCGGATATCAGACAGTGACAGCTTCATGGCTCAACTCCTCCAGTTGGCGCCGGGTGCGTTCGGCATGCGCCAGTTTGGGACAGGATGAACAATAAGCGCCGTCATCCCGCCGGTAGTGCATGCAACAGGCACGGCGCTCCAGCCCCAGCACCTCCTGCCCATCAGGCAGCTGCAAGGGCAGGAACCGGCTTTGATCGTGCAGCCCGGTTGCTGCCAGCCAGGCCTCACCCCACGCCTGCACGCGTTCATTACCCACCCCGTCGAGCCCCGCTGCCATGCGCTGCAGCGCCATCAGAAGGATATCCGCCATCAGGCGGTTGGCGATGAGTGGCTTGATCCGGGTTACCTGTTTCAGCTCCGCCAGCAGTCCATCCCTGGCCCTGAGAAGACGGGCAGCCGCATCGCGGATGCGTTCGATTTCCGAGCCCGGCGCCGTTGGCCAGGCTTCCGGCAACCGGAAGCCGGCGACAATGCCCTGCTCAACCCGCTGCCAGAGACGGTCAACCGGCGCTACAGCGCCGGTTCCATGCACACCCAGAACGGCCAGGAAGACCGGCTGCCAGATGAGCAGCGTCCAGGTCCGTACCGCCGAATACGGCTGTCCGGCTTCCGGATGGGCCTGTTCCCAGACCGCATGGACGGCCTCCACCACCCCGGTATTATCCGCGTCATGTGCCAATCCGGGCTCGCCGGAGGGTCCTGCGTGACCGTTGAGCCCGGGGTGCAGGCGTGCCGCCAACGTCAGAAACCCTGCTGTACTGGAATGCTCCGATGCTGTCATAGCCGTGCCCGCGGATCCGGAAGCCGGTAATAGAACCTGTGCGTATTGTGCCGCGTAGGGGGGAATACCGCAAATAAGAATCCGTATCATTCGAGCCCTCATGGCGGGCCTGGCGGTTGCTTCCGCAACCTCTGTCCGCTAGTCTAGTGCACCAGTTCCAATCATCGGGAGAGCGGCCGTGACCGCCGGACTGAAAGAAGCAACGCTGATCGTGCATCCCGCACGCTGGGCTAATCCGCGCTGGCGATGGTGACGCATCACCTTTGAGCGCCCGTGGCCAGGACCACGATTTCCCAATGCCCATGCTTTTTTCAGGAAAGACCCATGACGCCCGAACAGTTCGACGCCTACGCCGAGGAAGGCTTTAACCGCATTCCCGTCCACCGGGAAGTGTATGCCGATCTCGATACCCCACTGAGCACTTATCTCAAGCTGGCCGATGGCCCCTATTCCTATCTGCTGGAATCCGTCCAGGGGGGCGAGAAGTGGGGCCGCTATTCCATCATCGGTTTGCCTGCCCGCGAGCGGCTGCGGGTGAACGGCCACGAGGTGGTTCATGAATCCGATGACGGCGTAATCGAAGCCCTGACCGCCGAGGATCCGCTGGCGTATATCGAGGCCTTCCAGGCCCGCTACCACTCGCCCGACCTGCCGGATATGCCCCGGTTCAATGGCGGCCTGGTGGGCTATTTCGGCTACGACACGGTGCGCTTCATCGAACCCCGGCTGCGCGACAGCATGCCGCCGGACGAGCTGGGAACCCCGGACGTGCTGTTGATGGTGTCCGACGAGGTGGTGGTCTTCGACAACCTGCGGGGCAAGCTGCACCTGATCGTCCAGGCCAGCCCGGCGCAGACCGGCAGCTATCAGGCCGCCGTCCAGCGGCTGGATGAACTGGAAAAGCAGCTGCGCGAGACCCGGGTCACCAGCCCCGTATCCGAGGACACGGGCAATCGCATCGAAGAGCGTGATTTCCATTCGGACTTCACCCAGGCGGATTTCGAGGCCGCTGTCGAGCAGATCCGCGAGTACGTACTGGCGGGCGACGTCATGCAGACGGTGCTGTCCCGGCGCATGTCGGTGGCCTTCGAAGCACCGCCGCTGAACCTGTACCGGGCCCTGCGCTGCCTCAACCCGTCACCCTACATGTACTTCCTCAACCTCAACGACTTCCACATTGTGGGCTCCTCACCGGAGATCCTGGCACGGGTGGAAGATGAAGAGGTCACGGTCCGCCCCATCGCCGGTACGCGCAAGCGCGGCGCCACCCGCGAGGCGGACGAGGCGCTGGAGCAGGAGCTGCTGGCAGACCCCAAGGAGCGTGCTGAACACCTGATGCTGATCGACCTGGGGCGTAACGACATTGGCCGCGTGAGCGACACCGGCTCTGTCACCCTCACTGACACCATGACGATCGAGCGCTATTCCCACGTCATGCACATCGTCTCCAATGTCACCGGTCGCCTGCGGGAGGGGTTGTCCTGTACAGACGTGCTGCGCGCCACGCTGCCGGCGGGCACCCTGAGCGGCGCGCCCAAGATCCGCGCCATGGAGATCCTGGACGAGCTGGAGCCGGTGAAACGCGGCGTCTACGCCGGCGCCGTGGGCTATCTCTCCTGGAGTGGCAACATGGACACCGCCATCGCCATCCGCACCGCCGTTATCAAGGACAACACCCTGCACATCCAGGCCGGGGCGGGCGTGGTAGCGGACTCCGTGCCGAACCTTGAATGGGAGGAGACCCAGAACAAGGGCCGCGCCATCTTCCGGGCCGCCGACATGGCCCTGACGGATTTTGACCACTGACCGGAGAGGGAGCACAGCATGCTTTTAATGATCGACAACTACGACTCCTTCACCTACAACGTGGTCCAGTACCTTGGGGAGCTTGGGGCGGATGTGGTGGTGCACCGCAACGACACCATCACCGTGGACGAGATCGAGGCCATGGCGCCCGAGCGGATCGTGATCTCCCCCGGGCCCTGCTCCCCGGATGAAGCGGGCATCTCGCTGGAGGTCGTCCGCCGCTTCGCAGGCCGTTTGCCCATCCTCGGCGTCTGCCTGGGCCACCAGTGCATCGGCCAGGTTTTCGGCGGCACTGTCATCCGTGCCGGCCACGTGATGCACGGCAAGACCTCCCTGATCCACCACCAGGAGGAAGGCATTTTCGCCGGGCTGAGCAACCCGTTTGAAGCCACACGCTACCATTCTCTGGTTGTGGATAAGGCCCACTGGCCCGGCGACGAGCTTGCCATCACCGCCTGGACCGAGAATGAGGACAGCTCCATGGAGGAGGTCATGGGACTCCGGCATCGTCGTCTTGCCATCGAGGGCGTGCAGTTTCACCCCGAGTCGATCATGACGCGCCACGGTCACCAGCTGCTGCAGAACTTCCTGAACATGCCGAATCGAGGGTAAAGCACCATGGACATCCAGACGGCCATCGCCAAGGTGGCAGAGCGACAGGACCTGGGCACCGCGGACATGAAAGCGGTAATGCGCACCATCATGCAGGGCGAGGCCACGGATGCCCAGATTGGCGGCTTCCTCGTGGGCCTGCGCATGAAGGGCGAAGCCATCGACGAGATCACCGGCGCCGTGGAGGTGATGCGGGAGCTTGCCACCGGCGTCGCGCTGGATGTGCCCAATGTGGTGGACATTGTGGGCACCGGCGGTGACGGCGCCAACCTGTTCAACGTCTCCACTGCCGCCACCTTCGTGATCGCCGCCGCCGGCGGCCATGTGGCCAAGCATGGCAACCGCTCCGTGTCGTCGCGCAGCGGCAGCTCGGACCTGCTTGACCAGGCCGGGCTGCGCCTGAACATGGCCCCGGAGCAGATCAGCCGCTGCGTGCACGAGCTGGGCGTGGGTTTCATGTTCGCCCCCAACCACCACACCGCCATGAAACACGCCGTGGGTCCCCGCAAGGAGCTGGGCATCCGGACGCTGTTCAACATCCTCGGCCCCATGACCAACCCGGCGGGCGTGAAACACCAGGTGATCGGCGTATTCAATGGCGATCTCTGTGTGCCCATGGCGGAAGTGCTGCGCCGGCTGGGCAGCGAGCGTGTCCTCGTCGTCCATGCTGAGGACGGCCTGGATGAGATCAGCCTTGCAAGCCGCACCCGGGTGGCGGAGCTGAAGGACGGCGAGGTCAGCGAGTATCACATCCGCCCCGAGGACATGGGCATTAAAGCCCAGGCCATCACGGACCTTCAGGTGGCTGACGCTGGCGAGTCACTGGCCCTGATCCGTGAGGCGTTGAGCCCCAATCCCCGTGAGCGTGCCGCCCTGGCGCGCGACATGATCGCGCTCAACGCGGGCGCAGCGCTCTACGCCTCGGACCTGTCCGACACCCTTCAGGCCGGCGCCGAAAAAGCCCACGCCGCCATGGCTAATGGCGCAGCACTGCAGCGCATGGAACAGCTCGCCACCCTGAGTCAGCAGATGGAGCAGCAGGGATGACGGGCACACCAACAGTC
Source organism: Salicola sp. AFF1 (assembly GCF_056783195.1). NCBI lineage: Bacteria > Pseudomonadati > Pseudomonadota > Gammaproteobacteria > Oceanospirillales > Halomonadaceae > Salicola > Salicola sp. AFF1. The sequence continues at coordinate 1,581 of NZ_JBXAYL010000017.1, read as the reverse complement.
CTCAAGCGCATCGTCGCCCGCAAGCACGAAGAAATCGCGGAGCGTCGTGGCCGGCTGTCGCTTGAGGATTGCCGCGCCGAAGCGCGCAAACAGCCAGAACCGCGTGGTTTTGCCGCCACCCTGGAACAGCGGATGGATGCGGGCGAACCGGCGGTCATCGCCGAGATCAAGCGCGCCTCCCCCAGCGCTGGCGTGCTGCGCGATCCCTATGACCCGGCTGCCATTGCGCGGGATTATGAGGCCCACGGCGCAGCCTGCCTGTCCGTGCTCACCGACAGGGATTTTTTCCAAGGGTCCGAGGCGGATCTGCTCGCGGCCCGGGAGGCCTGCACTCTGCCGGTGCTGCGCAAGGACTTCATGGTGGACGAGTACCAGATCCATGAAAGCCGCGTTGCCGGTGCCGACTGCATCCTGCTGATCGCCGCCTGCCTATCCACCACCCAGATGCAGGATTTGGCTGGAGTGGCCCGGGAGCTGGGCATGGACGTGCTGGTCGAGGTCCACAACGGCGAGGAGATGGCGCGGGCCCTGCAGGTGAAGAGCCCGCTTCTGGGCATCAACAACCGCGACCTGCACAGCTTCGAGGTCTCACTGGAGACCACCTTTGATCTCCACCAGCAGGTCCCGGACGATCGCCTGACCGTGACCGAAAGCGGCATCCATACCCGCGAGGATGTGGCCACCATACGCCACCAGGGCATTCACTCGTTCCTGGTGGGCGAGTCCTTCATGCGCTCAGCCAGCCCCGGCCATAAGCTGGCTGAGCTGTTTTTTCCACCTCCAGCCTGACTGACTCCTGGGACTACTGGCCGCTACGGGGATCCTCAGGCATCTTATACCAAGCCAAAAAGTACGCTTCTAGCGGTTCATTGGTACGCACACGAACCGCCCTATAACGATGTTCGACCGGGAAGCGAGCCTGGTCATCCCTTGATCCTCGGCCGGCCTTGGGGAGAACGCCGAAATTATAGGATACAGGTGAATACGACCCCCGCCCGAAGTGAGTGATCCCATTAACCCCCACTCGAACTCGCTCACCCTCAGCAGTAATCAACTCTACTTCAGGGTAAATGACCTTACCATCCTTCACTCTCTCGGGAAGCCATGCCTTGATGCCGAAAGGCGTTTGTTCGCTCAGGCTTTCCTGTGCACCTCCCCTCTCATCATCGGCAAGCGTCCTGGGTCTGTAATGCCTGGGATTGAGTGCAATCCCAAAGACCTGAATGGCACTTTCATCCACCACGAGAGGACGCTCAAAGCGGACTGTCGTCCACTCGACATCAAACTCGAATGGACCATCAATGGCCTGTTCATGCGTCCCAGTCGCGACAGACGCCACGCTGACGCCGCCCGCCAAATCTTCGTAACCCTGACTACACCCTGTAAAGCTTAAAACTGCTAAAAGCGTAGTGATGAAAGCGGATCTCGATTGCCTTACTAACATCTGATGCCTCCCTGCAAAGGTACCGATATAGGTATGATTCGTTAGGTGCAATTACATTATCCTGAATCCGTTACTTCAATCGACCAGAAATGCGCCCAAAGCCTGCAATAACAAGGCTTTGAGCGATATAATAGCAA
>NZ_JBXAYL010000016.1:0-76831 GCF_056783195.1 Salicola sp. AFF1 | reverse complement strand
CATTGACCGGGTCATCCACCATTCACACATCTTTATGCTGGGAGGAGAAAGCTATCGACTGAAGCAGAAAACCAAGAACTAGACTATGAAGGGTGGGTCAATTTTATTGGCCAAAGGTGGGTCAAAATAGATGGCCATTGACAGGAAGCTTTCAATGGAGATGTTAGAACGACTTCACCTTGGGAGTCTTTGAAATGAAATAGCGGCTTCGCCACATCAGGGTGTTTCGCTTCAAATTTCTCAGCAGATTTAATAAAGTCTGGGTCTCTCCATAGTTCGCAAATATTTAGGACGACCTCTTTCTCACTTGGGGTATGTTCAAAAATTGCCCCTGATACTGCATCGGTTTTCTGTAGTCCCTTGAAGCGTTCTGCATACTCTTGGTTTGTAGTCCAACTAACCACGCCTTCACGCTTCTCGTCATTCAGTACGATATCGACTAGCTCGCCATGATGAAGAAAGCGTTTTCTGTAGCAAGGTTTAGAGACACGCTTGAATTTTTCATCGAGAGCTTCAACGGCAGATAGTAACTCACGAGAAAGACGCTCTCGCTCTTCCTGATCCTCTCGCCATCCTTTCTGCCAGTTAGCCAGAGCAACCATTAATTCGTCAGAGAAGTTCATTCCCACACCTTTGAGCGGCAAGTACGCCTGTACACATAACGCTTAGGTAACCGGCGCCGGAGCGGCAGCGGAGGGAACCAAAAGCGCAAGCTTTTGGCGTCCGGTTGACCGCCTTGTTAGTGGCGGGCCCTACGCAAGCCCGCTCCCCGACACTAAACAAAACCGCCTACGCCGATGCCCCTGCACCAGCTACCGCCGATGCTCCATGATTGAAACCACCACTGCGGTTGCGGTGAACGGACCTGGACTCAAGGGTAGCCGATGTGGAACTGGCTTGCGCCGGACAGCCCCACGACCCCGGCACCAAATTCTCCAACCAGAACAGGCCTCGACTGAGCTACCAACTCCCTCTCCGATGCTGACGGCCTTGGCCGAGCACCAACATTTCCGGCTTTCTGCCAACCTTCCGCCAAGGCCCTTGGCACACAGCCAACGAAAGGAACAGAGTCACAGCCCACTAACGCGGAGCGCACCGGTGGCCTTGTCGTAGCGAAGCGGAGACAAGGGCATCCGCGTGACGCGAATTGTTAACTGTCTGGGCCAGCCCCTCCATCGGAAATATAGCGAACCAGGAGTCGGCCTAGAGGGGATATTTCTAGAGTTTGGCCATTCTGTTTCAAAGTCGCCAACCCTAGACGCAGAAGTGTATTCTTGTAGCCATCTTGGAGAGCAGAGCGATCAGCTTCCTCTTGAGACCTACCATAACTTCTAGACGCCGGATGAAGAATATCCGGGTACTGATCCATTAACTTTTTGTGGTACGAGGATTTTAACGCTTGGGGCTCGGAAATATAGATTAGCCAGATCAGCTCTGGGTCGGCCAGCTCACGGTAGAGGTTCAGGAGTTTTCTACTCTCCTCATACTTGAGGGATTCCGACGAAAGAGAGCTTCCGACAATTGCAGCCAGCCACTTTTGACGGTCCTTTGAGACAGATCGGGCCGCCTGAAGCATCCCTTCTTCTAAGATATCTAGCCCTTCGGGAGTTGAAGAATTCCGTTCGATGCAATCCAGCCTAGACTGAACTTGAGCAAATTCTTCTTCTAGGGTTTTCAAAAAGCTGACGACTCGATCCAATCGCTGATTTGGAATGAGTTGCCCTATTGCTTCCGAAATTATAGGCCCGACCACAGGGCACGCCCCCGAAACCCCTTGAGCAACAGACACCAATCGATCGCGAGTGTTCGTATCCAAGTCAGACATTGGGATTCCTAAAAGTTAACGATTAGGGTAACAGGCGCGACGACAGGAGCGTCCTGTTGACCCTTTGGTTAGTTGGCATTACGAAGGGAAAGCCTCATACACATGATGAAGCTGGGCTAAAACAAGAAGGCAAGCGTTAATGCCCGCTTTTGCAAAGCGAGCACATCAGAAGGGTGATTATAAGCATACGCCCTTAGATCAAGCTGTTACGCTGGGGAGATGTACGTAAAGATAATGAAATAAAAAGAAGAGTCCGAAAAACCCGAGTCCAGCGAAAAACATAATAATGTTAATTCTGAATCGGATCCTGAAGTTTTTCAGAAACCACCATTCCTTAATGACGACAGCCAAAATTGCCAACAGCGCTATGTAATGAATAGCTTCATGGGTCAGGGCTTCAAAGAGTATTGCGCCTGAGCCTTGGTCAAAGGCTCCCATGCTCTCCAATAACCCTCGGGCTCCTGGAAACGCCGATACACAAGCAAGGGCCCATATTCCCAGAACCAATAGCAGACGATTCCCCCAAATAAGGGAGCGGGATATATCGTTATTATCAGCCATACCAGCACCTTTTAGGCTCATATATGGGGAAGAAAATTAGTCCACCGCTTTTGATAAGCCCTGGCGCTCACGGTTAATCGTCTTCGGGCCGATCTTTAGCTTACCTCGCACACTGGTTGTAGCAAGCTGAAAACCATTTACGCCGACACCATATACATCTGCTATTTTCTTATGCGCACCTTGTCGGTTGATCAGACTAATCTCGACATCCGACTTCCCCGAACCCAAAGTTGTTCCTTCGACCTTAATCTCGGCTGAAAAGCCATTTCCTAAGATATTCTGTGTCCTTAATGCCTTGAATGCTTCGTCGCTAATATAGAACCATTCGGTATACGCTAAACCAAACACTACCGTGCTGCTATGGCCACCAACATCCAGGGCGCTATCAACGCCATATGTAAACTCTTTGGCGAGCCTATTCTTGCGTATGCCAAGATACGCCATGGTGCCGAGGTTCAGGCCGAGGGAGAGATTTGAAGAGCCAACGCCTATGCCAGCAATGACAATTTTTGCTTGAGAAGTCCGTTCTTCGGTGAGATCCGTCATTTTGAAAATTCCGTTTCGTCCATAATCCTTTTTTGGCTTTTTCTGAGCGTACCCAGCCAACGCTTTCAAGAACGCGTTGGACCGGGATTTTATCCGGGCAACATGAATCCAGTCAATAGCAGGGGTTCTTCCTACACCTTGCCGCCTTCGTAAAACGTAAAGTCATAGGTGCTGGCCTGAGGTCCGGATGTGTCCAACTAACAGAGATTAGTGTGCCGGCAGCGATATCCAATATCGTTGCCGGCTCAATAACTCCGCCTTCAGGCACGAACATGAACGCCCAAAGACCTTTTAAAAACAATAATCTATGTGAGGCAAGCTCGCTAGGTGTGTAATCGCTTGACCTCTCATTTTTGCTCATTCAATAATACTGTATATGCAAACAGTACCGCAAAAAGAAAACCATGGTTCGGCAGAAGGCACGGCTACGTCTGAGGGAACAGGTCTGTGAACTCATTCGGGCTCAGCAAGCGATGGGCAGCAAAGAGATTGAAGGCGTTGTTGGCCACGCTACCGCCCCGGCGGACATTAGTCACCGTCCAGTCAGAGTAGCGCGGTAAGGATGATCGCGCCAATGGGGTACTGGTAACCGTGGGCCCATTTCTGGAAGATGGTACACGTTCCTGCCATAACCGGGTTAACACGGTTCTATTTTGGATGGTAGCTCATTGGCCGACCAATGATGCAAGCAGATGCTGGTACTCTGGAACCACACGGCTCAGGCGGTAGCGCTCCGGCATCAGCGCCTCTGGCCCGGGGCGCGGGCCCGCCAGGACGGCCCTGACCCGCTCCGCCGCGGCCTGCCCTTCCTGGTCCGGGTCTGTTTCGTGGGAGGCGTAACGCCACTCCGGCGCCACATACTCGGGATAGGCCAATCGGTCCGGCACAATGGGCACGCAGCCGGCTGCCATGGCTTCCTGAACCGCCAGCCCCTGGAAGTCGTGAAGCGCCGTGGACAGCACCATATCCGCGCTGCTTAGCAGCTCATCATAAGCCTCATGGCTCGTCATGTAGCCCAGGTTCACGAGCTGGCCAGCAAATTCTTCCTTAATCCGGGCAAAGGCCTCGGGCGCATTCTGGAACCCCTCTCCCACCAGGCTCAGACGGAATGCCTGCCCCTGCTGGCGCAACCCCCTGAGCAGGGCCAGCAACCGCTCAGGCCCTTTGTCGTACTCCCACCGGTGGTTCCAGACCAGATGGGGCACCTCCGGCCAGTCCTGGGAGCGCGCCGTAAACGCGGCGTCCGGCACCGGAACGGGAACCACCTGTGAGCGGGCCTCGATGGTCGCCAGGGCGGTTTTGGGCTTACGGTCGGGCATGCGCTTCAGCAGCGCTCTGGCCCCCTCCAGAAAACTCCGCCGGTTCCATTCACTGTTGAACAGCACCCGGTCCGCGGCCAGCGCCGTATACAGGTTCACAACACGAGGTTCATTGCTGGCAACCCGCTCCCGCTGCTCCGGGTAGGCAAATTGGTTCTCGTGGAAATAGACCACGGTGGGCGCCGCGGCCAGCCCCCGGTTCAGGCCCCGGACCACCGCCAGGTCCACCATGCTGGTCGCCAGCACGAGATCCGGGGGCTCCTGCAGTTCCGGCGCGTCATACCAGCTCAGGGGATTGCCCCGAATGCGCCAACGGAAGTGGCGTGCCGGCAGCGTCAGCGTCCGCCAGTCAAATTCGGTCATCGCGCCTGCCAGACGCTCCCGCCACTGGCGGTGGCTGGCGGCTTCGTAAGCGGACAGGCACAGCAGGCGCGGTCGGTCAGTGGCCATGGTCATCCAACGTCAGGGCGCCGGGCTTCCCGGCAATACGGTCTCTCAGCAGCGCCGCCGAGCCACAGGCATTGGTCCACCCCAGGGTTCCGTGGCCGGTGTTGAGGTAGAGCCCGGGCCGGGCGGTAGCGCCCACGAAGGGTACACTGGAGGGCGTGGTGGGCCGCAGGCCTGCCCAGAAACGGGCCTGGTCCCAGTGCCCGGCCCCGGGGAAGCAGTGCGCCGCGCGCTCCAGGATCTGTTGGCAGCGCGCCGGATCAATGTCCTGCCGCCAGCCGTCAATTTCCGCCATACCGGCCACCCGCAGCTCATCGCCCAGGCGCGAATAGACGAGCTTGAACTCATCGTCGATCAGGCTGACGGTGTAGGCACTGTCAGGATCGCGCACCGGCACCGTCACGGAATAGCCGCGCGCCGGATAAACCGGCAGATGGAGGCCCAATGGCCGCAAAAGAGGCGCCGAGAAGCTGCCCAGTGCCACCACCACCGCATCCGCCTCCAGACTGGTGAACGCCCCGGACTGGTTCAGCCGGACACCGCTGACCGCCCTGCCCTGGGTTTCAAGCCCCATCACCTGGGTATCGAACAGGAAACGCACCCCTTGCGCCGCTGCCAGCTCCGCCAGCTGGGCGGTGAAAACCCGCGCATCGCCGGATTCATCGCCCGGCGTCCAGGTAGCGCCCTGCAACTGGGGCTGGATGCGGCTAAGCGCGGGCTCCCTCGCGACCGCGTCTGCCACGTCAATCACTTCCCGCTCACAGCCGAGCGCGCGCATGCGGGCCGCGGGTTCATGGGCGCCGGCGTACACATCCGGATCGGTGTAGAAATGGAGGATGCCCTCACGGCGTTGATGGTACTCAATACCGGTTCGTTCACGCAGTGCCGCCAGGCAGGCCCGGCTGTACAACCCCAGCCGTACAACCGTCTCAAGGTTATGGGCATAGCGGCGACTGCGGCACTCCCTGAGAAACCGCGCGCCCCAGGCCCATTGGTGGGGATCCAGGCGCGGCCTGAAGCGCAGCGGCGCAGAGGGGCGGAACAGCCAGCGCAGCAGCTGGGCGGGCGCCCCGGGGCTGGCCCAGGGCTCGGCGTGGGACACGGAGACCTGGCCGCCGTTGGCAAAGCTCGTCTCCTGGGCCGGCCCGCCCCGGCGCTCGACTACGGTCACATCATGCCCGGCTTCCCGCAGGTACCAGGCTGTGGTGGTGCCGATCACGCCAGCACCGAGGACCGCCACATGCATCCGCCACTACTCCAGGTTAAGGGTGCGCGGCAGTGTAACCGCCAGACCGGCCCGCCACCAGAGCACGGCCACGCCAATACCGTGGACGTTGAGCAGGGTGATCAGGATCCAGTCAAAGGCGTACTTGATGCTGTCGTAATCCACCGCCGGAATTGACTGGAGGATCAGCGTGGCAATCGCGATCCCCAATGTCACTGCACTCAGCATCAGGAGCCGGGCACCGGCGCGGCGCAGCAAGGGGTAGCGTGCCCGCCACAGGACGCCACCCAGAAGGATCTGAACGATACCGGTCACGCCCACATAGCCAGCCGTACCAATACGCCGCGCCAGCGCGAAGGCGTCGCCGGCGTGGCCGAGACTGAGCACATAGGGCAGCAGAAACGCCGCCGCCAGTGCCCCGAGCCACCCAACGCACTTGCCACGGGGGTAGCCCAGCGCCTGCAGCCAGCGGTGGTTGACCGCCCAGAACAGGACCTGAAGCGTGATCGCCGGGATCATGGCACCCTTGAAGATGAAATAGGCCAGGCCGTTACGGCCGGTGGCGCTGATGGAGGTGCACGCATCCCAGTACGGGATGCACCAGTCCACGTACCCGTTCCAGGCGGAGACCAGATAGGTGGTATGGAAGGTTACCAGGGGCAGTAAAGCGGTAATGAATCCCAGCCATGCCAACCGGATGTCCCGTTGGGCCAGCTCATGCGTCATCGCTCGCCTCCGTGGTTTGCCGACACAGCTTCAGCCACTGGTCCACGCCGGCGCTGCGGTATTTCTGGCGATGCAGGATGAAATAGAACGAGCGCGCCAGATCCCGGTGCAACACCGGCAGCGGAACCAGGTCCCCGCGGTCAAAGGCCTCCCGCAGGGCCACTTCAGACAGGCAGCCCACCCCCATACCGGCCCCCACGGCCCGCTTGATCGCCTCGGTGTGCTGGAGCTCCAGCAGCACCGTGAGATCCGGCAGCAGGCCGTGCATGGCACGGTCAAACGTCTGCCGCGTCCCCGAGCCGCCTTCACGCAGGATCCAGGTGGCTGCCAGCAGATCTTCGTCGGTCAGTGCCTCACGCCCCGCCAGCGGGTGCTCCGGTGCACAGAATACCATCAACCGGTCACCGCGCCAGGGGATCACCTCCAGATCCGGCGAGTGGATTTCACCTTCAATCAACCCCACATCCAGCTCAAAATCCGCCACCTTGCGCCCTATTGTCCGGGTATTGGCAATCTCCAGCGACACATTGGCACCCTCGTTTTCACTCATGAAACGTGCCATAATCGGGACCGCCATATAGTTGCCGATGGTCAGCGTGGCACCTACCTTGACGTGCCCCACCTCGGCATGACGCGCCAGCGCATGCTCCAGCTCGCGGGCCTCATCCAGAAGCGCGGCGACCCTTGGGCGCACCAGCCGGCCAAGCTCATTGAGCTGCAGGCGTTTGCCCATGCGGTCAAAGAGCTGAACGCTGAACTGATTCTCAAGATCGCGCAGCGCACCGCTTGCCGCGGACTGGGACATGGCCAGCTCATCAGCCGCACGGGTGATGTTCTCGTTACGGGCGGTGGCCAGGAACACCTCCAGCTGGCGCAACGTGTATTTCATAATCGATTGTTCCGATAAAAATCAATTGACTCATTCATTGAACCAATACATTAAACACTGGGTTCCAACCAGGCAACGGCCTGCTCCCATTCACCCGGTAAGCCACCAGTGAGGTAGATTTCATGGGCAAATACAATGTGGAAAAAGTACTGGACGTACACCACTGGACAGAGGACCTGTTCAGCTTCCGCACCACACGGGATCCGTCATTCCGGTTCAAGAACGGCCAGTTCACCATGATCGGGTTGCAGCTGGAGGACGGCAAGCCGCTCATGCGTGCCTACAGCATGGCGAGCGCCAACCACGAGGACACGCTGGAGTTCTTCAGCATCAAGGTCCAGGACGGCCCGCTCACCTCACGCCTCCAGCACCTGGAGGTGGGCGACGAGATCCTGGTGGGGCAGAAGCCCACGGGCACGCTGATCGCGGGCAACCTGCTCCCCGGGCGCAACCTTTACCTGGTTGGCACGGGGACCGGACTGGCTCCCTTCCTGAGCATCATCAAGGATCCGGAGGTCTACGAGCAGTTCCAGAACGTCATCCTGGTCCACGGCGTACGTTACGTGGATGAGCTGGCCTACCATGAGGCCATCACCAGTGAGCTGCCGCGGCACGAATACCTGGGTGACATGATCCGGGACCAGCTCACCTACTACCCGACGGTCACCCGTGAGGACTTCCACAACCAGGGGCGCGTGACCGACCTGATCGAGAGCGGGGACCTGACGCGCAACCTGGGCATGCCCGATCTGAGCCTTGAGGAAGACCGTTTCATGGTCTGTGGCAGTCCCGGACTGCTCAAGGACATGGTGTCGATCCTCACAGAACGGGGCTTCCAGGAAGCCAAGCAGGGCCACCAGGGCCATTTCGTGATCGAGCGCGCTTTCGTGGAACAATAATGATGGCAGCGCCGATGGTTACCGTTACACTGGTGGTTACGGTGAACGGTAGCCGGAGGCGCCATTGAAGCCTGACGAGTTCCTGAGAAAATACGGCCTGGATTCCTCAGACGAGGAAAGGGAGCACTCCCTTCAGGAGAATGCCTGGGAACGGGCGGTGCGTCTCCATCAACCGAATGCCGGTACCCCGCACGACTGGGAAGAGTGGGAGCACGCCAGTGAGCGTTATGGCGTGGAAGTGGAAACCGACGCGGATGAATCCGACCCCACCCGGCCCCATCATGATGAGACCGAGGCCATTGATGACCGCCCCACGGTCATGGACTGGCTGATCACCCGCTGGCGCCGTCTGCGCAAGCGCATCCGCGGTCACTGAATCCGGAAGCGGCCCATGGTTGTGCGCAGCTGATCCAGCTGCTGCTGTATGGCCCGTGCCGAATCCACCGTCTGGCCAGCGTCCTTATCCGTCTGTTCGGCCACTTCCGACACAGCCCCCATCCGCTGGCTGATGTCATCCGACACCTGGCTCTGCTGTTCCACGGCCGCCGCAATCTGGTCGTTCATCCCCTGGATCTGGCCAATGGCTTCCATCACGCGACGAATGGCCTCAGAGGTCTGGCTCACCGAATCCACGCTTTCCCGGCTGGCCGTGGCACTGGCCTCACTTTCAGTGACCAGGGTCTGGACCTGTTGCTGGAGACGCTCAATCGTCTCCTGAACCTGATTGGTGGAATCCTGGGTGCGCTGGGCCAGGTTGCGGACCTCATCCGCCACCACGGCAAAGCCGCGACCGGATTCACCAGCACGTGCGGCCTCAATGGCAGCGTTCAGCGCCAGCAGGTTGGTCTGGTCGGCAATCTCCCGGATCATGCTGAGCACCTTGCTCACATCCTCGGCATCCTGCTGCAGGCTTTCCATGGTCCGGGCGGTTTCCGCAAAGCGGGTATCAAGGTGGCCGATGCGGTCACGGGCGTCCCGTGCCACGCTGTCCCCCTCCCGCGCTGACTCCGCCGCTTCATGGGCATGGCTGGCAGCACTCTGGGCATTCCCGGATACATCCTGAATGGAGGAGGCCATCTGGTTCACGGCTGTGGCAGCCTCGCTTACCTCCCGGCTCTGGCGGTCCGCGCCCTCATGGGTCTTGGCGGTCACATCCAGCACCTGCTGCACACTGGTTTCCGCCGAGGCCGTGGCGGCATCAATCTGGCGCAGCAGATCGCCCACATGGGCCACCATCAGATTGTACGCCTCCAGCATTTCACCCACTTCGTTCTCGCGGATCTCGATGGAAAGGGTCTCTGAGAAATCTCCATCGGCCACCTGGCGCAGGTTCCAGCGCAATCGCTCCATCTGCTCCATGAAATGGAAATTGCCGTAAATCCGGCCAACCACCAGCATGCCGACCATCATCACCAGCAGGACCATGCCCGCCATGGCTGCCTGCTGCCGGCTCTGGGTATCGGTGCGAAGGACGGTTTCGGCCCCGGTGGCCAGGGCCTCGCGCAACGCTGCGGCGCTGCGCATAACCTCAGCCGGTTGCGGTTTGTCTCCGGTTCCCCCAACCATGCGCTGGTACTCGCGCCATGGGGCATTGAGCGCGCTGAACGCATTATCCGCCAGCAACGGTTCCAGCGTACGCTCCAGTTCCGCCAGCTTACGCTCAGCGCCGGCTTCGCCCTTGAGCACACGCTCGTTGGTAGCCCTGAGCTGTTGCGAGGCGGTGTCCACAACGCCAACAGCCTCGGGGGTTGGTTCGAGGTTACGCCAAAGGCTCACGGCAAGCCCGGCCAACAGCACGAAAATCAGGATAAAGGATACAAGAAACTGGGCGTTGAAGGTTCTCAGGCCCACCAGCGCCATCATCCGGAAAACCAGGTTGGCGATCCATTCCCTCATAGAATGCTCCAACAATACCGCCTGAATGGATTCGGTTCCGGCTCCAGGCCGGAAAAATCAAAAAAGAAGCCTTCACCCAACAGCGCATAAACGAAAAATATTCTTTTTATTCAGCTGTTTAGGACCATTTACGAGACTGGTCATGGATCCCGGTTCCGGGTTACGGCCTGGGTCACAATTTGATCATAACCCCCTTATTTCCCCGTGTGAAAGCCGCTCATGATGATTGTGGGTAAAGTGCACTTTATACCGCAAGCTGGAATCAGTGGCTATGACAATTCTCATGGAACCATGATCCCTGGTTCCCGGCTGAAGTACTCTCTGCATTGCCGGCCACCGCCAAAGTCCTTATACTGTATATAAAGACAGTATCGAGGTGGCAATGGCTCTCCATACCCACACACAGCTTGAACAGGACCCCCGCCTGTGGCGTGCCAGCCAGCACAAGGCTGCCCATTCCCGGGGCGTACCCAGTGGCTTTGAGGCCCTGGATCAGTTGCTGGCGAGCAGTGGCTGGCCCCTGGGGGCCCTGATCGAGTGCCACTGCCCCTTTAACGGCATCGGCGAGCTGCAGCTGTTTGCCCATGCCATGCGTCAGCGCACCGATAACGGCGCGGCACTGTTCTGGGTGGACCCGCCTCACGCCCCCTATCCGCCGGGCCTGGAAGGACTGGGCCTGGCGCTGGCGCACTGCTTCATGGTCCGCACCGCAAGCCGTGCGGATCACCTGTGGACCCTGGAACAGCTTCTGGGCAGCAATGCTTCTGGCATGGTCATGGGCTGGAGCCGCCGGCGTGATCCGGCAGCACTCCGCAGGCTCCAGCTGGCGCTGGAAGACAGCCAGGTCCTGGGCGTAATCCTCATCCCGGAGGCAGGGGCCGGACAGGCTTCACCCGCCCCGCTGCGCCTGAGCGTTGAACCGGTTGCCGGGGAAAACCGGCTGCAGGTCACACTACAGCGCCAACGGGGCGGACAGGCAGGCACCCGGACCCTTCAACTGCCTGCCATTACCCATCATCAGCCGGTGTAACCCCAATGCTGTGGCTGTACCTGCACCTGCCCTCGCTGCTGCTGGACCAGCATCACCGCAATGCCACGCCCATGGCACTGACCACGGGGACACCCCCGGTTATCCGGCAGCCAGGCGAACAGGCCCAACAGGCGGGTATCCAGGCGGGTCAGTCCATGGCCACGGCCCGTGCCCTGTGCCCGGAGCTGGCCCTCGTTCCTTACAGCGAAAACCAACAGTCAGAACGTCTGGAGCAGCTGGCGGAGCAGCTCTACCGGCTGGCTTCCCCGCTGGTGTTGTGGCCGCCGGATGGGCTGGTGATCCGGGCCGATCGGCTGACCCACCTGTACCCGGAGCCGACGGACCTGGCCTCAACGCTGGAACAGCACCTGGCCCAGCATGGCCTGAACAGTCTCATGGCCACGGGCACCACCCCGCGCATGGCCCGGCTTCTGGCGCGCCACGGCACCCAGGTGTGCACCCGTGAGCCAGGAGCCATGCACCAGGCCCTGCGCCAGCTACCGGTTACGGCCATGGACTGGCCCCAAACGGTTCGCCAGAGACTGGTCCGTATGGGGCTCCAGCGCCTGGAGGACCTGATCGCGTGCTGCCCTGCGGAGCTGACCAGCCGCCTGGGGCCGGAGCTGTACAACGACCTTCAGCGGACCCTGGGGCAAGCCGGTGATCCCGTTCAGGAGTTCCATCCCCAAGCGGGGTTCCACCAGAGCTTGACCCTGAACCAGGAGACCCGCGACACCAATCAACTGCGGGGGCCGCTGGAACACCTTCTGGCAGCCCTGGAAGCCTTTCTGCGCCAATACCAGCAGCTCTGTGACCGGCTTGAACTCACACTCCACCATCCCGATCACCCCCCGACACCGCTGGTACTGGAAACCCGCCAGGGCGAATGGCGCCCGGAAGCCTTCCTGGAGCTGGCCCTGCTGCGCCTTGCATCATGCAACCTGCCCGACGATGTGCGGGCCCTGTCTCTTGCAACCAACCGCACCGTCGCCAATGACGTTACCGCCAGCGACGACCTCTTCGACAACGGCGAGACCCGGCAGCAGGCCCGCCAGTCCCTGCTGCACCGCCTGAATGCGCGACTGGGACGGAACAGCATCCAGTGCCCCGCCAAGCGCCCGGATCCACGCCCGGAGCGCTGCGCCCACTGGCAGCCCGTGCGAGGTCAGAGCCGCGCCGAGGCTCCGCACTCCGGACCGGCACGCCCGCTGTGGCTGCAGCAACCGCCGCAACAGCTGAAGCACCCTCCCGTGCGCTGGCTCAATGGACCTGAGCGCATCCAGGGCGGCTGGTGGGACGGCGACTACGTACGCCGCGACTACTACATCGCCCTGCTGGACAGCGGCCAGCGTGCCTGGTTGTTCCGCGACCAACGGAATCAGTGGTTCATTCACGGCTGGTTCGGATGACAATCGATTACGCTGAACTCCATTGCATGAGCAACTTCAGCTTCCTGCGCGGCGCCTCACATCCGGAGGAGCTGGTCGAGGAAGCCGAACGGCTGGGCTACCAGGCCCTGGCGCTGACGGATGAATGCTCGCTGGCTGGCGTTGTCCGGGCCCATGCCAGGGCCCGGTCACTGGCTTTGACCCTGCTGATCGGCAGCGAATTCAGGCTGCAGGACCTGCCCGGCACCCTGGTTCTGATCGCCCCGGACCGCCAGGGCTACGCCGCGCTCAGCCAGCTCATCACCCGGGGACGGCGGCGCGGTGACAAAGGCCATTACCAGCTCTGGTTCGAAGATCTGGAACTGTGCCGTAACCGCTGTCTGGCCTTGTGGCGTCCTGGATTCAATCACACCGATGCGGACAACGGCTTTCAGCTCCTGAAGCTGTTCCCCGGCCTGCGGCTCATGGCCGAAAGGCCCCTGGCCCAGGATGACCGTCAGCGCCTGCGCTGGCTGCAACAGCTTTCGGGCCGGCTGGGTTCCGCAGTCGTGGCCACAGGCAACGTCCTGATGCATCAGCGCCGGCGCAAGCCCCTGCAAGATCTGGTCACCGCCATCCGCCTGGGACGTTCCCTGCCGGAAGCCGCTGATCACCTCCATAGCAACGCCGAGGCCTACCTCCGCCCACTTGAGCGTCTGCAGCGCCTTTTTCCGGCCGCCTGGGTCGAAGAGACCCTGAATGTACTCCAGCAATGCGATTTCGGGCTCGATGAATTGCGCTACGAATACCCCGGGGAACTGGTCCCCGAGGGCCACACCCCCATCAGCTGGCTGCGGGAACAGGTGGCCCAGGGCCGGAACTGGCGTTTTCCGGATGGTGTACCGGACGTCATTGACCGACAGCTGGAACACGAGCTTGAGCTGATCGAGTCCCTGGCCTACGAACCCTTCTTCCTGACCATCCATGACATGGTCCGGTTAGCGCGCCAGCGGGGCATCCTCTGCCAGGGGCGTGGATCAGCCGCCAACTCCGTGGTCTGCTATTGCCTGGGCATTACCGAGGTGGATCCCAGGCGGGTCAATCTGCTGCTGGAACGCTTCATCTCGAAAGAGCGGGATGAGCCGCCGGACATTGACGTGGACTTCGAGCATGAGCGCCGCGAAGAGGTTATCCAGTACATCTACCGCAAGTACGGCCGCGAGCGTGCCGCCCTGGCCGCCACCGTCATCTGCTACCGCCCGCGCAGCGCCCTGCGTGACGCCGGCAAGGCCCTTGGGCTGGACCCCGCGCACATCGAGCAACTGGTCCAGGGCATCGACTGGCGCGACGGCGAGGATGACTGGGAACAGCAACTGCACCGCAAGGGCCTGCTGGACGACCAGGGCCCAGCCCGTCACCTGGTGCCGCTGGCGCGCGACCTCATCGGCTTCCCCCGCCATCTGTCCCAGCACGTCGGCGGGTTCGTTATTGCCTCGGAGCGGGTCGCCGACCTGGTCCCGGTGGAGAACGCCGCCATGGCTGACCGCACTGTTATTCAGTGGGACAAGGACGACCTGGAAGCCCTGGGCTTGCTCAAGGTGGACGTGCTGTCACTGGGCATGCTTACGGCCATCCGCAAGGCCCTGGCACTGGTGGGCGAACGGGGTGGCCCCGCCCGCCTGGCTGAGGTGCCGCCGGAATGCCCGGAGGTTTACCGGATGCTCCAGAAGGGACACAGCATGGGCGTGTTCCAGGTGGAATCCCGAGCCCAGATGAGCATGCTCCCGAGGCTCCAGCCGCAATGCTATTACGACCTGGTGGTCGAGGTGGCCATCGTGCGCCCCGGCCCGATACAGGGCAATATGGTTCATCCCTACCTGCAGCGCCGGAAGGCGCCGGAGGATGTGCCCTACGCGGACGAGCGCATCCGCGAGGTACTCGGGCCCACCCTGGGCGTGCCCATCTTCCAGGAACAGGTCATCCGGCTGGCTATGGTGGCAGCCGGGTTCAGCGCCGGCGAGGCCGACCAGCTGCGCCGGGCCATGGCCGCCTGGAAGCGCCACGGGGATCTCTCCCGTTTCCGCGACAAGCTCATTGATGGCATGAACCATAACGGCTACAGCACTGAATTCGCTGAAAACCTGTACCGTCAGATGAAGGGGTTTGGCGGTTACGGCTTCCCGGAGTCCCATGCTGCCAGCTTTGCCCTTCTGGTCTACGTCAGCGCCTGGCTCAAGTGCCACCACCCGGCCGCCTTTCTGTGCGCGCTGCTCAACAGCCAGCCCATGGGGTTCTACTCGCCCTCACAGCTGGTTCAGAACGCCCAGCGCGCAGGTGTTGAGATCCGGCCGGTGGACATCAACCAAAGCCACGAAGCCCATCAGCTGGAAGACGACGGCAGTGCCCCCGCCGTGCGGCTGGGCCTGCGCCTGATCGACGGCCTCGCCCGGGAAACAGCCCTGCGCGTTACCGAATGCCGCCCCGCCAACGGCTACACCAGCCTGGCGGAACTGCGCCGGTACACGGGGCTGGGCCATGCCGAGCTGGAAACCCTGGCCACCAGCGGCGCCCTGGCATCGCTCAGCGGCAACCGCCACCAGGCCCGCTGGGATCTCCTGGAACCCGATCAGTCCCTGCCACTGGCCGGAGGCCAGGCACCGGCAATGCAAGAGTCCCGATCCCGCATGCCGGCCCCCGATGAAGCTCAGCGAACCCACGAAGACTACGCCAGCCTCGGGCTCTCGCTGGAACGCCACCCGCTGGCCCAGCTGCGGGCAGCGGGCCAGCTCCGCCACTGCCTCCGGGCCGCGGATCTTGAAACCGCTGAAGGCGGCCGCCCCCTGGCCGTTTCGGGGCTGGTAACCGGGCGCCAGCGCCCTGGTTCCGCCGCCGGCGTCACCTTCGTGACGCTTGAGGATGAAACCGGCAACATCAACGTGGTGGTCTGGCCCGACACCGCCCGCTGCCAGCGCCGCCCCCTGCTCAACGCGCGGCTGCTGCAGGTTCGGGGCACCCTGGAGCGCCACGAGGGCGTCATCCACGTGATCGCCGGCCGACTGACCGACCTCAGCCACCTCATTGACAGGCTCAGCATCAGCAGCCGAGACTTCCGGTAATATCAGCCCACGAGGCCTCCATGCAGACTGACGCCAACGGCTATAACCCCGCCAGCGACCTGGCCCTCATTCTTGAGCACTACCAACCGGCATCCGTGGTCCATAGCGCCGGACTTGCCGAGCAGTGCCTGCAGCACTGGCCCCAGCGCCCCGATCAGGCCCAGTGCCTGCGTCTGCCCCCGGAAGCGCCTGACAGCGCTTTCCCGCTGCCCCATCTTTTCGACCTGGCGCTGATCACGGATACCCTGGAGCAACTGCCGCAATCCCGCGGCCAACAGCTTCTGGGCCAGCTGCGCAACATGGGCGCCACCCGCATCGCCGTCCTCGTCCAGGATGATAGCCCCTGGCGATTCCAGGACTTCATCGGCATGGGATTCACACGCCTGTACCACTACGTGGAGCCGGTGAACGCCACCCTGTTCGCCTATGATCTGGACACCTACAATTACGTGCGGGAATGGAACAATCCGCAAAACTGGGCCAACCCCGAAATGTGGGATAAGGCCCGCTGGTGAAACAGGAGGACAGCAATGGCAGAAACCTGTGTTCTCGCCCGGGTCGAGGGTCGTGTCCAGGGCGTGAGCTTCCGTGACAGCACCCGCCTGAAGGCGCAGCAGCTGGGCGTGACCGGCTACGCCCGCAACCGCCCGGATGGCAGCGTGGAAGTGCTGGCCTGCGGCGATGCGTCCGCCGTCAACCAGCTTGTTGACTGGCTCCATGAAGGCCCGCCCGCGGCCTCCGTCAGCCGTGTTGACAGTCAACCGAGCAGCGCGGAAGCCCCAGCCGGATTCACCACCGGCTGACCCTTTACAGGGCCACACAAACTGTATACATTGACAGTACCTGTACGGAAAAACAGTGGCCCTAAGTATGAACCTGACCCCAAGACAACGACAGATTCTGGACCTCATCCGGGAGCACGTGCACTCCACGGGCTACCCCCCAACGCGTGCTGAAATCGCCACAACCCTGGGATTCAAGTCCGCCAATGCCGCCGAGGAACACCTGCGGGCTCTCGCCCGCAAAGGTGCTATCGAGATGGTCAAGGGGGCCAGTCGTGGCATCCGCCTCCCGGAAGCTGAAGAAAGCCCTGGTATCCCCATCGTCGGCCAGGTAGCAGCCGGCAACCCCATCCTCGCCGAAGAAAACATCGAGGACCACTGCACCCTGGAGCCGGGATTCTTCACGCCCGCGGCTGACTACTTCCTGCGGGTGCGCGGCACCAGCATGGAAAATGTCGGCATCCTCGACGGAGACCTGCTGGCGGTTCATCGCACCACCGATGTCCAGAACGGCCAGATCGTGGTGGCCCGACTGGAGGACGAGGTCACCGTCAAGCGCTTCCGGAAGGAGGGCAGCACGGCCTGGCTCATTGCCGAGAACGATGAGTTCGACCCCATTCAGGTGGATCTTGCCGAAACATCACTGGCTATCGAAGGGTTGGGCGTGGGCGTCATCCGCCGCGGTGAACTGCACTGATCCGGGCCCACAGAGGTGACAGGAGGCCTATCATGGAACAATGGGACCTTATCCCGAAGAACCAGGAAAACACAACTGGCCGCACGAGCTCCCACAGCAGCGAAGAAGCCGTCGACAGCGCCACTGCTGAAGCCAACGTCACGGAGATCATCCTGCCAGAGGAGCAGGTGGAAAACTTCCAGCTGCTGCTGCCAATGCTGACCCAGCTCAATCAGGAAGAGCGCTGGCTTGCCTGGATCGACCCGCCAGCTGGCCTGGTTAGCAAATGGCAACAGCATCATGGCATTGTCCAGCACCAGCTGCTGATCCTGCGCTCTTCGGCCCAGCACAGTGCCGAGGATCTGGCTGACAAGGCCCTGTCAGCCGGGACCTGCCATGCCGTGGTGCTCTGGACATCCGGCCTTGGCCGCCCCGGCTACAACCGCCTTGAGACAGCCTCGGTTCGCGGCCATAGCCACGGGGTCATACTGCGGCAGAGACAACCCTGCCGTCAGTGAACCGTCTGGTTGTAGGCGGGAGGCATGGTGTCTTCCTCTTCCACGTCCATGTCACCGATGTCATCAGTGGTTGAACCCGCTGCCTCCAGGCCTGCGGTAATCATCGCCTTGGCGACATTCAGGTCATTGTCCTGAAGCATTTCCTTGGCCTCATCCGAGAAGCGGATCCGCACCAGGGGGGTACTTTCGTCATCCGCCCGGCGCAGCGCGTACTCGCCGGTCGGGAGCTGAATGATTTCCAGAAAGGATGTGGGCATAGACAACGCCTTTTACCATTGGTCGTGACGTTCAATGAACGCCTCAAAATAATCCCTGAACTCACTGATCAGTGATTGAAGTGCCTCGGGAGACGCATCCGGCCCTGCCGGTGCCACGGCAATCAGTTCTTCCTGGCGTGGCTGCGATGGACGCCTGCCGGGCTCCTGTTGACGCCCCAGCAACGCGTCCAGCCTCGTCCACCAGCTGTTGCCGTCCGCGGCAGCAGCTGACAGCACCTGAACCTCACCAGGCTGATCACCGACCCTGGCTCGCAGGGTCGCCAGGGAGTCGACGTCACCCACCTCGCCACAGGCACTTTCTGCCACTAACCGCAACAGAATGCGTCTCGCCTCTGCAAGCAGGGCCACAGCCCCCTGCGTCAGCGCTTCTCTCTTCATCACTGAAGGGGCTCCATGGCCTTGCTCCTGCTCAATCCGCACCAGCTGCCCGGCAAGGGTCAGCTTTTCACGGAGCAGAGAACACCAGCCTGCATCAGCCATTTGCGGTTCTCCCGCGCAGTTAGGTGCCCCCATATTAACATGAAGATCCGCACACTGACTTCCCCGCGCGCCCATAGTAGAGTGAAAAACCAACGCCAGCTGCTACTATGACAGATCAAGAGCTGGAAAAGCCCTGTTTACGGGATTACTGACGCCGTGTTTCAGGGCCATCCGGTGCACGGCCCAACCAGACTTTCAGGAGCCTCTGATGTCCACAGGAGTGATCATCTGCGACGACTCCGCCATGGCACGCAAACAGATGGCCCGCGCCCTGCCCGAGGACTGGGACACCACTCTGACCTTCGTTGATAATGGTGACGCCTGCCTGGAGGCCATTCGTGAGGGCAAGGGTTCCGTTGTGTTCCTTGACCTGAACATGCCGGGAACCGATGGCTACGCCGTTCTGGAGCGCGTGCACCGCGAAGAGCTGCCCGCCCTGGTACTGGTGGTTTCCGGCGACGTTCAGCCGGAAGCCCATGAACGGGTTATGCGGCTGGGTGCCCTCAACTTCATCCGCAAGCCTCTCGACCCGGACGTCCTGACGCAGACGCTCGCCGATTACGGCCTGTATAGCCCCTCAGCCACCGCAGAAGAAGCGGCGCCGGCAACAACCACTGCTGGCCCGCCCTCCAGCAGCGAGGTTCCCTGGCAGGATGCCCTACAGGAGATTGCCAACGTCGCCATGGGCCAGGCGGGGGACCTGCTCGCCCGGCTTCTGGATGTCTTTATCAAGCTGCCCGTTCCCCGCGTTAACATGCTCGCCGCCTCCGAGCTGAGAATGGCGCTCAATATCACCGAATCCGGCTCCAGCTGGTCGGGGGTCTGCCAGGGATTCATTGGTTCCGGGATCGCTGGGGAGGCGCTACTGCTGTTCAATGATGCCCGGCTGGATACCATGTCCCGGTTACTTGGGCATCCGGAAGAAGAGGATGCGAACCGCGAGCTGGAGGCGCTTATGGATATGTCCAGCATTATGGTGGGCGCCTTTCTCCGGGGCTTCGGTGAGCAGATGGACAGGAAGTTCGGACTCAGCCATCCGGTTGTATTGGGCACTCATGTTGACATCAGCGAGTTGTTGGAGCCCGGCCAATCCTCCTGGCAACACATACTGACGATTGAGCTCAACTACGCCATTGAGTCCCATGACATCAATTGTGACCTGCTGCTGCTGTTCAGCGAGGAATCCGTGACACCATTGCGCGAGGCTCTCAGCTGGCTTTCCGATCAAGGCGCCGAGGTGACGGCATGACCGAATCACAGAATGACATGCATGAGTTCCACTGGCTCATGGACATGCTCCAGACCATTGAGGTTGGACTTGTGGTCCTGGACCGAGAATGCACCATCCGGCTCTGGAACGGATTCATGGAAAACCATAGTGGCCTCAGTGCCACCCGCGTCCATGGCAACTCCCTTTTCGAGATTTTTCCCTCGATCCCTGAGAACTGGATCCGCCGCAAGGTTGAAACGGTTCTGACGCTGAATACGAGGACCTTCACGACCTGGGAGCAGCGCCCCAACCCGTTCCCTTTCCGCAACGCGCGCCCGATCACGGGCACGGAACCCTACATGTACCAGAACATCACCTTCAGCCCCCTTACCAGTGCCTCAGGGGAGGTGGACCATGTGTGCCTGCTTGTCTACGACGTAACGGATTCTGCCACCTCCCGACTGCGGATGGAGCGCACCAACGCCCAGCTGGAACAGCGCAGCCAGACCGATGGGCTCACCGGTCTTCTCAACCGCAGCGCATGGGAGTCGCTGTTGACCAGCGAATTCGAACGGTTCCGGCGCTACCAGAGTGTCGGGACGCTGCTGATGTTTGATATTGATCACTTCAAGCACATCAACGATACATGGGGCCATCAGCCCGGGGATGACGTGATTCGGGCGATTGCTCGCGTGATCATGGAGAATCTGAGGCAGACGGATATTGTCGGGCGCTATGGCGGTGAAGAATTCGCCGTCATACTGCCGGAAACGGACATCACAGGCGGCCAGATCCTGGGAGAGCGGCTCCGGAAGCAAATCAGCCAGATGGAGGTGACCACCGAGGCAGGGGTGCTTGAGTGCACCATCAGCCTGGGCGTTGCCCAGGTCACCGATGCCATGGCCGACCACCAGCAGTGGCTGTCTCAGGCCGACCACGCGCTTTATGCGGCCAAGACCAATGGCCGCAACCAGATCGCACTCGCCGGGAGTGAACAGCCCCTCAGCAGCTGACCCCCAGATAGACGGTACTCTGCGCCAGGTCCAGCAGTTCCCGCAGGGCCACGGAGAACATAGCGTACTCGGGAGCATTGTGACTGCGCAGCTCCCCCAGAATGCTATGCCAGCGTTCAATCAATCCCGCATGCTCATTCATCCACGTCTGGAGAGTGGTTTCCAGATCCACGCCCGAGGTCCGAGAACGCAGGATACCGGTGGTCAGGGCCCGCTGCTGCCAATTGAGGTCCTCGCGGAAGCTTTCCCGGGCCAATGCCTCCCAGTGGCTGTGCGGCACAAGAGCGGATATGGCGCCGGCGAACCAGTCGAGCTCCAGCTCGTCCCCAACCGCGAAGTACAGATGCGCCACCTCCCTCAGGTCGAGGCCGGTCTCTTCACGGGCATCAATGATGCCAAGACCGGAAAGCAGGTGCCCGCTGCCGGCTACCACGCCCGCCAACGCCTCCGGCACGCCCTGGTCCACCAGACGATCCCTTTCCTGCTGCCATCCGCCCTGGGCGCGTTCGCCGATATAGGACGGCAAATCCTCCACCATGACATCCAGTCTTTCTTGAAAGCGCTCGACCTGGGTCGGCATGTCGATCTCGCTCCGGCGGTTGCGCAGCAGCCAGCGTGTCGCCCGGCGTACCAAACGCATCAGCTCGCTCTGTAGTTCAATCTGCAGGCTGCTGGGGAGGTGATAGTCCAACGCCTCCACCTGCTCCCACCAATAATCCAGCCGGAAAATGGTCTTGGCCGTCAGATAGGCGCGCGCAATGGACGGAAGCGCGGCACCGGTGGACTGCTGCAGGCGCTCCACAAAGGTCATGCCCATGTGGTTAACCAGGTCATTGGCAACACGCGTGGCAATGATCTCACGCCGCAACTGATGGCGCTCAAGCTCGCCACCAAAACGCTCCACCAGTTGTGATGGGAACATGTCCCGGATCACTGGCTTGATGCCGGCATCGTCCGGCAGATCACTGTCAACAAGCACCTGCTTGAGATCCGCCTTGACCACCGCGATCAGCACGGACAGCTCCGGACGTGTCAGTCCCTGGCCCGAGACCTGGCGCTCGCCCAGAACCTCTTCATCCGGCAGATTCTCAAATGCTCGATCAAGGAGCCCCCGGCTTTCATAGCGAGCCATCAGGCGTCGGTACTCCTCAAGCCTGTCAGCGCCTTCCGAGTTCGCAATGGAAATGGCCTGGGCCTGACGGTAGTTGTTGGCCAGCACCAGCCGCGACACATCCTCGGTCATGCTGGTGAGGAAATCGTTGCGTTGCTTGAAGGTCAGATCCCCCTGCGCCACGAGACGGTTGAGCAGGATCTTCATGTTGACCTCGCGGTCGGAGCAGTCCACCCCGCCCGAGTTGTCGATGAAGTCGGTGTTGCAGCGGCCTCCGTTCAGCGCGTACTCCACCCGTCCGGCCTGGGACATCCCCAGGTTGCCGCCTTCGCCCACAACCCGGCAGCCCAGTTCAGCCCCGTCCACGCGCAGGCCATCATTGGCCTTGTCGCCAACATCGCCGTGGGACTCCTGGCGGCTCTTCACAAAGGTCCCGATACCGCCCAGCCACAGCAGGTCGTGCTGCATCCGCAACAGGTGGGAAATCAGCATGTTCGGTGGCATGTGGTCCGAGCGGGTGCCCAGCAGCTCCTTCACGGTCTTGCTCAGCGGGATCGACTTGGCCGCACGGCTGAAGACCCCCCCTCCTTCGGAGATCAGAGACGTATCGTAATCCTCCCAGGAGGAGCCAGGCAGCGCGAACAGCCGCTCCCGTTCGCGGAAGCTGGCCTCAGCATCCGGATCCGGATCCAGAAAGATGTGTTGATGATTGAAGGCCGCCACCAGCCGGATCTTGCGGGACAGCAGCATGCCATTACCAAACACATCGCCAGCCATGTCACCCACCCCGACGACGCTGAACGCGTCGGTGTCCGTGTTCAGGCCCAGCTCGCGGAAATGGCGCTCCACCGACACCCAGGCGCCCTTGGCGGTGATCGCCATCTTCTTGTGATCATAGCCATAGCTGCCTCCGGAGGCGAAGCCGTCCTCCATCCAGAAGCCGTATTCATTCGAGATCTCATTAGCGAGATCGGAAAAGGTGGCTGTGCCTTTGTCCGGTGCCACGACCAGATAGTAATCATCGTCATCATGGCGGATGACGTCGGGGGGCGGAACCACCTCGCCGTCGATGAAGTTATCCGTCACATCCAGAAGCCCCCGGATGAAGCAGCTGTAGGCGGCCCGACCAGCGGCCTGAACCTCCTGGCGGTCGGCCTCCCGTGGGATCTGCTTGGCCACGAAGCCACCCTTGGCGCCCACGGGCACAATCACTGCGTTCTTGACCTGTTGGGCTTTAGCCAGACCCAGGATCTCGGTGCGGTAATCCTCGAACCGGTCCGACCACCGCAGCCCGCCCCGTGCCACCTTGCCACCACGCAGGTGCACCCCTTCGACCTGCGTCGAATACACGAATATCTCATACACCGGCCTCGGGCGCGGCAGATCGGCCAGCTGCGAGGGATCAAACTTCAGACTGATGCAGCCCTTATCGTCCTCATCGCCGCGCTGGTAGAAATTGGTGCGGGTTGTGGCCTGCATCAGTTCCAGGAACAGCCGCAGCACGCGGTCTTCGCTGAGATTCGGAACATCGTCCAGGCTACTGCCGAACTCGATGGCGACCTTTTTCTGGGCCGCCGCACACTGGCGTTCGGTCTGGTAGCGTTCGGGATTGAAGCGGACATCAAAGAACTGAAGCAGCAGCGACACCAGATTGCCATGGCGGGCCAGTGTGCCGGCGATGAAGTTCTGGCTGTTGCTGATGCGGATCTGCTGCATGTAACGAGCATAGGCCCGAAGCAGTCCAATGGAACGCCAGTCCAGGTAATTGGCCAGGGCCAAACGGTTGAACTCATCGTTTTCCGTCTCGCCTTTCCAGACCCGCGTAAACAGCGATTCAAAAATGGGCTTGATGCGTTCAATGTCGATGGGCTTGCCGGAGCGCGATTGCAGCGCGAAGTCATGGATCCACTGGGTGTTGCCGCAGCGATCGGAGATCTCGAACGGATGCTCACCAATAACCCGGAACCCGATGTTCTCGAACACCGGAATCACATCGGACAGCGGCAGCTGTTCCCTCGGGTGAAACAGTTTGAAATGCAGCGTACTGGCCATCTCCTCCGGTTCCCGGTAGAAGCTCATGGCCATCTGACCGTTTTCGCGGATACGGTCCAGATAATCCACATCAATGGCCGCCCGCCGAGCCGAAAACATGTCCCTGTAGCCCGCAGGGAAAGCGTTCTCGTAACACGCGGAAAGCCGTGTTCCAATTTCCTCGCCGTGATGCTCAACCAGCGCCTCATGGAGGGTATTACGCCAGGAGCGCGCCAGCTCCACCAGTTTCTGCTGCAGCTCCTCCACCGGCAGCACCCGGTTTTCCTGGGGCTGCACCCGCACTGTGAACTGGGTCCGCGCCAGAACGGATTCCGAGAAATACGTCGTGAAATCGATGCCTTCCGCATCCAGCGCCTGCACAATGATGTCCTGCATGCTGACCCGGAGCTGGGTTGAGTACAGCTCGCGTGGCACAAAGACCAGGCAGGTCACGAACTGGCCATAAACATCCTCCCGCATGAACAGCCGGATCTTGCGCCGCTCCTGGATGTACAGGATCGACTTGGCCACATTCAGCAGCTCATCGCCTTCAATCTGGAACAACTGGTCCCTGGGATAGACGGTGAGGATCTGATCCAATTCCTTGCCCGCGTAGTCCTCGCGCGGAAAGCCGGACTGGTCAAGAACGTACTCGATCTTGCGCCGCAGCAGCGGAATCTGGTCCGGACGCTCGTGGTAAACGCGGGACGTATAGAGACCCAGGAAACGCCGCTCACCGACAACACGCCCCTCGGCGTCCAGCTTCTTGATGGCGATGTAGTCAGGATACGCCGGCCTGTGGATGCGGGAACGCTGGGCGGATTTGCCAAAGATGAACAGACTGCTGCTGTCCGTCATGGCCTGGCGGGTCTGGCGTGGCATATCCTTCATGCGGATGCTGCTGGGGCGCTCGTTATAGGTCCGCAGAATCCCCAGCTCGGAGTCAGCCACCTGGCGGATTTCCGTGCGTCGGTTCTCGCGCACAAAGTCATACTCGTCATACCCCAGGAAGGTGAAGCGATCGTCCACCAGCCACTCCAGGAATGCCCTGGCCTCGCTGACCTCCTCGGGTGACAGGGTCTGCGGCGGATCCGCCAGCTCCTCCAGGATCGCCGTGGCTTTGTCGCGCATATGCGGAAAATCCGACACCGCAATCCGCACCTCACTCAGGACCTGCTCCACATCAGCACGCAGCGCGCTTAGCGCGGCGCTGTCCGAGTGGCGGTCCACCTCCATCACGATCAACGCTTCCTCACCCGGGACCAGGGGCTTTTTGACCGCTTCGTTGAGCCGGATCAACGCCCCGTTGTCGTCGCGTTCGGGATTGAGGATGGTGTAATGAATGGTGTGGATGTTCAGTTCCCGGGCGTTAACCTCCATCCGCATGGAGTCGATCAGGAAGGGAATGTTTGGGTGCAGCACAAACATCACGGTGTGGCTTGATTCCCAGCCGTCCTTCTCCAGGTCCGGATTGAACACCCATACCCTCGCGGCTTCACCGGCTCCCTTCTGGATGAATTCCCAGGCTGACAGCACCGCCCCGTAGGCATCCATGAAGCGCTGCTGCACCAACTCGTCGAAGGGCATATGTTCGAAATATCGCTGCGCGAAATCGCTGATCCCGTCTGCCTGGTCCGCTGGCAGCCGCTCTCGCAGCGTTTCATCAAGTTTCTGCTGGAACTCCGCCATCGTGGAGAACGTTACGTCATTCATGCTGGCACCCTGTGGCCTTGGTTCTGCGTGTCCTCAGCATAGTCAAAACCTCGTCTTCTGGCCCATGCTTTTGCGGTAACTCCTTATGCCGACCCCATTGAATTACGATTTGGAAATAACCCGCCCCATCCGACGCTGATGCCCTTTTCGGCGCTTGAGCCTCACGTCCGGGTGCGCGAGGATGTGACACGGATTGCCCACCCGGACCAGGAGCTGCTGCGTCGTGATGCGGATCTTTCGGATGACCCTGTACCCCTTTGCTCTAATGGCGATGCTGACCAGCGGCGCCACCGCCGAGCAAGCGCAGCTTAGTGCCTCCGCCAACCCGAAGCGCCTCTACAGCAATGAGCTGGTCACCCTGACACTGGAGACCGAGACTGAGCTGGATTTCAGCCTGGGGTCGCTGCTCAATCCCACGGAGATGGAAATCCCCCATCCGGACACCACACCACTGACCGGTGATTTCCGGATCCTGGACCGCCACCAGCGAATGGCGATCCAGTCCGAGAACGGTGTCAACGAGGGCAAAGTGACCTGGACCTTCCTGTTGGCCCCGAAACACCCGGGGGACGTGACGATTCCGGCCCTGCGGTTCCAGGACATGCAAAGTGAGCCCATCGACGTGACCGTCAGGCCGGGGGTAGCGCCAGCGGACCGCGCAGAGCCGGATGCGAGGCTGGACATCAGCCTGAGCGAGGACGAAGTCTATGTTCAGCAGCAGATCATCCTGACCCAGAGGATCTACTACGCCCCCCCCCTTGTGAACGCAAACCTCTCCACGCCCACCATCCCGGGTGCCATGGTCAAACCTCTGGGCGAACAACGTGAATACAGGGCTGAAAGGGACGGTCGGGAGTGGCAGGTCGCGCAACGGCGCTTCGTGATTGTGCCCCAATCCGCGGGGACCATGATCATTCCTGAACAGCGCTTCGAGGCCCGCAAACAGACCCAGAGCGGCGACCTGGTGCCGGTAATCGCGACCGCGCCCGTCCGGCGCATCCCCGTCAATCCACCACCGGAGTCATTCAGCGGTAACGTCTGGCTGCCTGCCAAGAACCTGGAGCTGAGCGAGGAATGGTCAACCTCGCCGGGGTCCGTGCGAGCCGGGGACAGCATTCGCCGCGATATCCACATCCGGGCCGTGGGCGTCGCTCCCGAGGCCCTGCCACGACTAACCATCGAATACCCGGAAAGCGTCCGCGAATACCCCAGCCCCTGGCAGTCGGAATCGCGCTTGACCGGTGACAGCATTGAAGGACGGCTGCGCAAGCGCTCAAGCCTGGTACCCATTGAGCCGGGCCAGATCACGCTCCCCGTCATACGCATCCCGTGGTGGGATGTTGAGGCGGACCAGCAACGCGAGGCCGTGATCGAAGGCCATGAGATGAAGGTTGAGCCCGCCACTGGCGCCGAAACCAAGGGCGAAGGGGAGGAAAACGTCAAGGACTCACTCTCCAAAATGAATCTTTCCCGCCCAGGCAACACCCTGCCCCCACTGTGGCTTTGGCTGGCCGTCGTACTGGCCTCCGGGTGGCTGATCACGGGCATCGCCTGGTGGCGTAACCGCCGCAGCAACGGCAACAAAGCCGCACTGAGCGCAGAGGAAAAAGCCAACCGGGAACGTTTCCGGACCCTCTGCGAACATGCGCAGCGTGGCGAAGCGGACACCCTGACGCTGCTTCCCCAGTGGGCGGCCATGCATTTCAACCGCCCAGGGCTGCGCACAGTGGGTGATGTGACGGCCTACCTCAATGATCCCCAGCTGACCCGGGAACTCCAGGCACTGGAACGCCACCTCTTTGCCAAGCCGGACGAGCGCGAGCTCTGGGATGGGGATGAGCTGGTAGGGGTGCTGAGACGGCTCGCTGGCCGCCCCCGCAACAGCTCCTAGCCGCCGGTTTCCCCGTCCTTGTTGGCGGATTCCTGGCGCAGCCGCTCCGGCACCGGCTCGCCCAACTTGGAATAGGCGGCGGCGACCCCCTGCCGAATGCTGTCTGCCTGGGGATGGTCAGGCGCGATTTCCAGGATGCGTTCCCAATATTCCAGAGCCTTACGGTAATCCCCATTACGGAAGGCTTCCACGCCCAGGAGACCAAGGCTGTTAATTTCATCCGGGTTATTCTCGCGAGCCCGGCTAATGGCGCTTTGGACCTCCGGCGTCATTTGGCCCTGGTTGGCCATGAAAAGCGCCTGGGCCCGCAGCCCGATAGCGGCCGCGGGACTGCCATCGCCGGAACGCTCAATGGCACTGGCCAACTCCCCGTAGGCGTCAGCCGCCTTCTGGAAGCGCTCAAGCTGCATATAGCTGCGCCCCAGCATGGCCCAGCCTTCCGGGTTATCCGGGTCATTCTCCAGCCGTTCTTTAAGACTCTGGACCATAGCGTCCACGTCAGAGGCATCCATGCCATCCTGCATCATCTGCTGGCGTTTCTGGAACTGGGCCACTGCATCGCTGGCACCCAGCTCGTT
Source organism: Salicola sp. AFF1 (assembly GCF_056783195.1). Lineage (NCBI taxonomy): Bacteria > Pseudomonadati > Pseudomonadota > Gammaproteobacteria > Oceanospirillales > Halomonadaceae > Salicola > Salicola sp. AFF1. The sequence goes on along the minus strand of NZ_JBXAYL010000016.1, from coordinate 48,704 downwards.
ATAGAGCAGGAAAGCACCAGCCGGCACAAGCAGGACCAGCGCCAGGGTCGTCGCCAGGATACCGCGGCGCGCACCACGACCACTGTTGCCGGTGTCTTCCTCTTCGGCCTCAACGTCCCGCAGCAGGCGCATCTCCAGCTCGTCCTTCATGGACTCAAACCCGGATTCATCCAGGATCCCCTCATCCCGTTCGCGTTCCAGCTCCTTCAGACGCGCACGGTAGGCAGCGAGGTTTTGATCCCGGTACCGAACCACTGGTTTTGTACCTCGGGCAAACAGCAGCGGATAAAGAACGAAGACCAGTGCAAGGACGATCAGAAGGGCTGTGGCAAGCCAGAAATTGAGAGGCATGGATGCTCACTTGGGTTGGATTCATTCATCGCGCAGCCACTGTTCCGCGCGGCGGCGCTGTTCGTCGGACAACTCGGCCTCATCCAGCTGCTGGCGCGCGCGGTTGCGGGCCACCAGCAACAGAACCACACCGACGCCAATCACAAGCAGGACAAAAGGACCAAGCCAGAGAGCCCAGGTGCGTGGCGAAAACTCAGGCCGGTAGCTCACAAAACTGCCGAAACGCTCCACCATGGCCTGGCGGATCGCCTCGTCGGAGGCGCCTTCCTCCATCATACGGCGCACGCGCTCGCGCATGTCTTCGGAGATGGGCGCACCGGATTCCGCAATGGACTCATTCTGACACTTGGGGCATCGGAGCTCGCGGGTCAGCTCGCTGTAGCGTTCCCGCATCTGCGGATCCTCAAAGCGCTCTTCGGCTATAGCCGGTATGGCAACAGCCAGCACCAGCAGCAACACAACGGTTTCAGCCGTCTTCACGGTAGCGTTCATAAAGCGGCTCAATTTCGGACTCCCAGACGTCTTGGTCCACCACGCCCACATGACGGTGGCGAACGATGCCATCGGCATCAATGAGATAGGTCTCCGGCGCCCCATAGACACCAAGATCAAAACCCAGGCTGCCTTCCGCATCATAGATCACCCGGGTATAGGGATCGCCACGCTCCTTCAGCCACTCCAGGGCTGCCCCTCGTTCGTCCTTGTAATTGAGCCCGACGATGGGGACTCCCTGTTCCGCCAACCGTTTGAGCTGCGAGTGCTCCACCCGGCACGCTGCGCACCAGGTTGCCCAGACGTTGAGCAACTGGACCTTCCCCTTCAGGATGCCGGGCCCGGCAGAGGCCTCGGCATCCCTCAGCATGGGAAGTTCAAAGGCAGGTACTTCATTCCCCAGAAGGGCGGATTCCAGTTCACTGGGATCCTCGCCCAGTCCCCAGTAGAGCACCACCCCCAGAGTCAGCGCCAGAACCAACGGCAGAAAAAGCCAGATCCGGTTCATGTGGCGGCACTCCCGGCCGCGGCATCAGCGGCCCGGGGTTTTTCGGCAACGGTCACGGTTTGGCGCTGGCGGACGCGGTAGCGCCGATCACTGACTGCAAAGGCACCGCCAAGCGCCATCACCAGCGCGCCGCCCCAGATCCAGCGCACCATGGGCTTGTACTGGATGCGCACACTCCAGGCTGTTTGGCCCTCCACGTTCTCGCCCAGTGCCACGAATAAGTCCTTGAGGATGCCCGGGCTGATACCAGCATCAGTCATAACATTGCTGCGCACCGGATAACGTCGTTTCTCGGGAAACAGGGTGGTCACCCGTTCGCCATGGCGATAAACGTCGAACTTGGCCTGCTGGGCCGTGAAGTTGGGCCCCTCCCGCTGTTTGAGATCCGCGAAATGCCATTCATACCCGGCGATCTCAAGACGATCGCCGGGGGCCATCCGCCGATCCTGCTCCACCCCGTGGATGGAGACCATAGTGGCCCCGGCAATCGACATGGCTAGGCCAAGATGGCCCAGAATCATACCGTTATAGCTGCGCGAGAGCCGGCGCAGGCCGTGCCAGCGTCCCTGGCGGGTGGCGGTTTTATCCCAGACATCCCTGAGCGTGGCAAACGCCACCCAGGCGGCGACCATCAGACCAATGACACTGAGGGCATTGATCTCCCCCACCATCAGCAATGGCGTCACCAGAGCAACGATCACACTCAGAACCGCCGGAACCATCAGCTTACGCAGGACCTGATCCACGGGGGTGCGTTTCCAGCGTGTCACCACGCCAAAGCCCAGGATCACGCCTGTCATCAGAGCAATCGGGACAAAGGTGATGTTGAAATAGGGCTCGCCCACCGACAGCGAACCGCCGCCCATGTAATCCAGGATCAGCGGGAAAATGGTGCCGAGCAGTACCACAAAGGTCGCCACCACAAGGAAGACGTTGTTCATCAGCAACAGCGCCTCCCTGGAAAACAGGGTAAACCCGGTCCGCCCCTGAACGGCGGGGGCACGGATGGCATAGAGCGCCAGGGAGCCGAGTACCGTCACTGCCAGCATCATCAGGATGAAGAAGCCACGTTCAGGGTCCGTGGCGAACGCATGCACCGAGGTCAGCACACCGGAACGCACAAGGAACGTACCCAGGATGCTGAGCGCGAAGGTCATGATGGCCAGCAACACCGTCCAGCTCTTGAAGACGCCCCGCTTCTCGGTCACGGCCAGTGAATGAATCAGGGCCGTGCCCACCAGCCAGGGCATAAAGGAGGCGTTTTCAACCGGGTCCCAGAACCACCAGCCGCCCCAGCCCAGCTCGTAATAGGCCCACCAGCTGCCCAGAGCGATCCCCAGAGTGAGAAAGGCCCATGCCACGGTCGTCCAGGGCCGCGACCAGCGGGCCCAAACAGCATCCAGGCGACCGCCAAGCAATGAGGCGATGGCAAAGGCAAAGACCACCGAGAAGCCTACATAACCCATGTAAAGCATCGGCGGATGAACAATCAGACCGAAATCCTGCAGCAGTGGGTTCAGGTCGGCACCGTCCTGCGGCACGTTCGGCAGCATGCGATCAAATGGGTTCGACGTAAGCAGTGTAAACAGCATGAAGCCGACCCCGATCAATCCCATGATGGACAGCACCCGCGCCCGCATTTCATCCGGCAGGTTACGGCTGAACATCGACACTGCCAGGGTCCATGCCCCCAGGATCAATACCCACAACAGCATCGAGCCCTCATGGCCGCCCCAGACGGCGCTGAACTTGTAGTACCAGGGCAGCATGCTGTTGCTGTTGTTGGCCACATACCCCACTGAGAAGTCGTCCACCATGAAGGACCAGGTGAGGCAGGCATAGCTGAGCACCAGCATCACAAACATGCCCGCCACCAGTGGCCGGTCAAAGGCCATCAGCCCCGGGTGGCGGATCGTCGCTCCCGTCATGGGCACCACCACCAGCGCCACTGCCAGAAGCAGCGCCAGGATCAGCGCGAAATTGCCGAGTTCAGGAACCATCGTTTCTCCTGCGTCAGAGTCGCTGCCACCGGCACCTCAGGTGCCGCTGTTGTTACCGTGATCAATGCCTTCCTTCGGGTACTCGCCTCCTTCCTTCAGGCGACCGGATTCCTCCAGGGCCTTCTTGACCTCCGGAGGCATGTAATCCTCGTCGTGCTTCGCCAGCACCTGGTCCGCCTTGAGCAATCCATCCTTGTTCAGTTTTCCCAGGGCAACCACGCCCTGCCCTTCCCGGAAAAGGTCCGGCAGGATACCGTCATAGGCCACCGGAACCCGCCCCTGGTTATCAGTAATCACGAAACGCACCGTCAACGAGTCCGGATCACGCTCAAGACTGCCTTCCGCCACCAGGCCACCGGCCCGGATCCGTTGCTGAAGGGGCGCCTTGCCGCTGGCGATCTCGGCGGGGCTGTAAAACAGGTTCATGTTCTCCTGCAACGCCACCAGCGCCAGCGCCACAGCCACGGCGAAGCCCGACAACAGCGCGAGGATGATGGTAATTCGACGTTTACGGACCGGATGCATCAGGGGCTCTTTCTCCACTGTCTTGGCGTTGTGCCTCACTGCGCATGAGGCGACGATGATGGGCGATGACCTGGCGACGCTGGATCATGGTGGCCAGGATCAGGGCAAGGACCACCAGGATGAAAGCACCATAGCTGAACCAGACGTACACGCCGTGACCGCCCATCGCTATCAGTGCCTGGAATGAATCAAACTGCATATCACCTCCGCGGCGCCCTATTGTGCCAGAACCCAGTCCCGAACCCAGCGTGCACGCCGCTCCCTTAACAGAATGTCATTACGCATGCGCCAGAGAATCAGCCAGGCCACCAACAGATGAAAACCCAGCAGACAGACCAGCAGCGGCAGCCACATGCTCGCGGGCATCGACGGCGCCTCCGTTACCTTGATGGTGGCCGGCTGGTGCAGGGTATTCCACCACTCCACGGAATACTTGATGATGGGGATGTTCACCACACCCACAATCACCAGGATGGCGCTGGCACGCGCGCGGATGTCCGGATCCTCCATGGCGCCGCGCAGAGCCATTACGCCCAGGTACAGGAACAACAACAGCAGCATGGAGGTCAGGCGCGCATCCCAGACCCACCATGTGCCCCAGGTGGGCTTGCCCCAGACGGCGCCCGTCAGCAGCGCCAGAAACGTCATCCCGGCCCCCACGGCGGTGGCGGAGGCGATGAAGGTGTCCGCCATTTTCATTCGCCACACAAGCCCCACCACGCCGGCGACGGCCATGGCCACATAGAGTGACTGGCCGAGATAGGCCGAGGGCACATGGATGAAGATGATGCGGTAACTGTCCCCCTGCTGGTAGTCGGCGGGCGCGAACAGCAGCCCCCAGACCACGCCCACCGTCAGGACAACCAGTGCCGACCACCCCAGCCAGGGCATCAGCCGACCGGCGATGCCGAAGAACCACTTTGGGGAGCCCAACTTGTGAAACCATTGCCACATGTGGCGATCCTCAGTTCATTTCACCCATTGGAAACGCTGATGCGCAGCGCTCCGGCGATGGCCAGCGGTGCCAGCACCACCGCCAGCGACAACAAGGCCCCAAGCAGTGCCAGATGCCCCGTGATCGAGGCGCCCTGCGAAGCAGCCGTCACCGCCCCGGAGCCAAAAATCAATACCGGCACATAAAACGGGGTCATGATCAACACCAGCAGGACACCGCCGCCGCGCAAGCTCACGGTCAAAGCAGCACCGATCGCCCCGACCAGCACCAGGATGGGCGTGCCCACAAGCAGGGTCAGCACCAGAGCCGCCCCAGTCGCAACCGTCAGATGCAGCATGACGCCCAGAACCGGCACCAGCAGGATCAGCGGCAGAACCGTCGTAACCCACACCGCGGCAACCCGGGCCAGCGCCAGCAGCGCCAGCGGCTGGGGTGACAGTACCCATTGTTCCAGATGACCGTCCGCGTAGTCATTGCGGAACAACAAGTTCAAAGACAACAGGATGGACAGAAGCGCCGCCACCCAGACAATGCCCGGGCCCGCCTGGCGCAGGAACTCCGGCTCAGGGCTGACTCCCAGAGGAAACAGGGACACGATCAGCACAAAGAAAACCAGCGGATTGATCAGATCCTGACGGTTGCGGAACGCAATCAGCCATTCCCGGCGAACGGTTTGTACGGCGGCGCGCAGCCAACCGCCTTCCCGCGCTTCAAAACGGACTGCAACCCGGGGTTCAGACCGCATCAGCTACCTCCCCAAGGGTCAGCGTCCGCACCTCGTCCAGACCCAAACGGTGATGCGTCGTCAGTATCACGGCGCCGCCGGAGCGCACGCGGTTGGTGAGCAATGCCTCAAGCTGCGCCACCGCCTCGCGGTCCACGGCGGTGAATGCCTCATCCAGGATCCAGAGTGGCGCGCTGGAGAGGTACAGCCGCGCCAGCGCCACCCGCCGCTGCTGCCCTGCCGAAAGCTGTGCCGCTGGAAGATCCTGATAGCCAGCCAGACCCACATCCACGAGGGCCTGCCGCACCTCTTCCGAAACCACCGGCGCCCGCATGGCCTGCCACCCGGCCAGGTTCTCAAAGGCGCTCAGCGACGGCGAAACCCCAGCACTATGACCCAGGAACAGCAGGTTCGCCTGATACTGGTTCCGGATCCGGTGAACGGGCTCCCCCTGCCATAGAAGTTCCCCCTCGAAGCCAGGGTTAAGGCCTGCCAGTATCCGCAACAACGTCGTCTTGCCCGCGCCATTGGGTCCGGCTATCCGCCACAGCTCACCGCTGCTGACCGTGAGATCAAGGCCGCTGAACAGGGGACGATCATCGCGTTCACAGTGGATTTGCCGCGCTTCAAGCAGGGTACTGGTCATGGTCCATCCGGCCGGCGGGGTCTGTGGGTTGGGTCTGCCCCCGGCGCGCGCCTATTATATAGAAAACGGTCGGCGTTTGCCGCCATCAACGGCCACGGGGAATACTGTCTTGAAAGTGCCTGTCCTTTCTCTGCTGACACATGCCAACGGCAGCCAGTCCCCTGGCAACGATCCCTCGCGGCTGGCGGCACAGCTTGAACGCGCCGGGCTGCGGGAGGGCGAACCCCGGTTGGCCCGGCTATTGACCGCTGAGGGAGGCGGGCGCGCGGCTGGCGATGGGACACGGGCCAGCCCCGGTAGCCGCCTGCTGCTGGAAGTAGGCAACCAGCGCCTGCCTGTTCGCAGTAACCAAACACTGGACACCGGCACCATGGTGAAGGTGATGCGCGCCGGCAACGAGCTGCGCCTTCTGGAAAGCATCCAGCAGCCCGCACGCAGCACCCTGAGCCAGTCATTGGCCAATCGCATTCCTTTCCAGCAGGACCTTGGGCAGGGCCTCAACCGCCTGGTCGGCCAGGCTAACGACCCCAGCCTGCCCCAACAGATCCGACAGGGATTGGCTCAGCTCACCCGGCTCATGCCGAACGCGCCATCCGCCTCAGCCACTAACGCCGGTTCCCAGACCAGTGCCTCACTGAGTCTGGCCAGAGCGGGCGTACAATCCACCTCCGGTTCTGGTGGCAGTCAGTCCCTGGTAACCGGCCCATCCCTCAACAAGATGAACGCCACCCAGGTGCGGGAATGGATCAGCCAGAGCGGTCTTTTCCGGGAAGCCTCGATGCGCCAGCCACCGCCCGCATCTGGCCCCAATAGCCCCACCCAGCCACGCGCCGACCTCAAGACCCAGCTCATTCAGCTTGCCGCCCAGCTTCTGCCACGGGTGACGAACCAGGCCGCGGGAGACAGCGGTGCGAGCCTCCAGAACCTGATCAGCCGCCTTCATTCTGTCACCAATACCGCTTCGGACAACACCGAGGCCCTGCGTTTCCCAACGCCACCATCACCCGCCAGTGCCAACACCAGTGGTTCCGGCTCGGCGGGCAGCAGCAGCTCCATGGGGGCTGGCGAGATGCTGCGACTACTGTCGGGCATGATCAACCGGCTGACGGTCAACCAGCTCCACTCCCAGATCGCCAGCGCGGGCGCTGACGCCAATGCGCCCAACCAGACCTGGATTCTGGAACTGCCCTGGGTGAACGACAGCCAGGAGGTACGGATACTGCAGGGGCGGGTGGAGGAGTACGGCCCCCGGGATACCGAGCCGGATGATGACTCGGGGGAACGGTCGTTCGAACGGGAGTGGCAACTGACGCTGGCCCTGTCATTTGAGGCCACGGGCCCCGTTTACTTTGAGATCAACCTTCGCGGACGCAAACTCCGGACCCAGGTTTGGGCCGAAAGGCCGGCCACTGTAAGCCTGATTGAAAACACCCGGGAGCGGCTTGAAACAGCGCTAACGCAACTGGATCTGGAGGTAGCACCGATCGAGTGCACGGAGGGCCAGCCTAACGCGCGCGTCACCCGGCTTACCCAGCAACTGGTGGATGAACATGCCTGAAAACAACGACCATGAGGCAGCCATTGCGCTGACCTACGACGGCGAAAACGCGCCCTCTGTCTCAGCCACTGGTCAGGACGAACTGGCGCGGGAAATGATTCGCCTAGCAGAGGCCAACGGCGTGCCGCTCTATGAGGACCCGGATCTGGCAGCACTGCTCAGCAGGCTGGACCTTGGCGAAGCCATTCCAGAGACACTGTACCGGGTTATAGCGGAAGTTCTCGCCTACAGCTTCTACCTGCAGGGATTCACCCCGGAAGATTTCCAGGAGGGGGGCAGCATGTCCTAAACCACCTCATCGGTCTGGGGTTGCTCACTGCTGCGTGCCTGCCCCTGGCGCAACGCAGATACCAGTTCCGCCTCCGGCCGGGAGATGCCGCAGGAGTTCATCAGGTCTTCGGTATCCGCGCCCAGCTCAACCAGCTTGGAAGCTTCGTCATAGGGGACACGCAGCGGATCATTCAGCCGCATCTCCTCCAGTGCCCCATTCAACCGGTGCAGGGACTGCTCGCACGCCACCAGGCGCCGCCCAACGCCCATGCTGCCGCTGCTTACGGCATGAAGTTCGCGCCCCAGATCGTCGCAGCGCTTTCGCCAGTGGGCCTCCATCCGATTGATCCGAAGCCGATTAGCGACACCCTGAGCCGCCACGATGGCAATGGCCAGGGCCGTGATGCCCCAGGGAAGGAGTGTATCAATCATCGCCATGCCAGCCTCCTGTTGCCAACCACCTAGAGGGATTCAATCTCCGCCCACTCTTCATCGGTCAGCATCTTTTCGAATGCCACCAGGATTACAAGCTCGCCTTCGCGGTTACACACCCCGTGAATGAAGCGAGCGCTCTCCTCGTTGCCCACGTTGGGGGCGCTCTCGATTTCGCTCTGACGGATATAGATAACCTCGGCCACCGCATCCACCATGATGCCGATAACCTGCTCCTCGGCCTCCAGTACGACAATGCGGGTTGAATCCGTAATCTCGCCATCCGGTAAGCCGAAACGGCGCCGCGTATCGATCACCGTCACCACATTGCCTCGCAGATTGATGATGCCGAGCACATAATCAGGCGCCCCCGGAACCGGCGCGATTTCCGTGTAACGCAGCACTTCCTGAATCTGCATCACGTTGAGACCATAGGTCTCCTCCGCGAGCCGGAACGTCACATATTGCAGCACCGGGTCATCACTGCTCTGCTGGGCCGCGTTCTGAATGCTTTGGGTCGCCATATCCGCCTCTCTATCCGGGCAACTGTCAATATTTCATCGCTGCGTACCCTGCACTATAGAACAGAGCACAAAGTGTGCCACTCCCCGCCTCACTATCGGTCCAGATCCGGGTTCCTTTCGGTTTCCGCCTTCTGCAGCAGAGCCGCCAACTGTGACACATCCAGCAACGCACACATCTCTTTCTTGATTGTGCCTGCCAGCCACTGCCGGCGGCCACCCTCACTACGCCATTTCACCTCATCCGGCTGAACAAGGAAAGACTGGGCCACTTCATCGCAGGCCAGCCCCCAGGCACTGTCCCCAAGCTGAATCACAAACCGGTACCCCTGGCGGAAATCATCCCGGTAACGCTCCGGCATTACCCAGCGCGCGGTGTCAGCCACCCTTATCGTTTGGTCACCAACCCGCAGCAACCCAAGGAACCAGTCCGGTCGCCCAACCAGCGGCGTCAGCTCGTGCTCCAGACGGTGCACCTGCCCCAGCAGCACCAATGGTACCGCCAGCTGCAATCCAGCCACCCGGAAAATGAGGCACTCAAACCCTTCCTGGGCCCAGGGTGGACGACCGTTGCGCCAGCTCCCCTTTTGCATTCCGGGTTCAAGCTCTGGCTCACGCCCAACAGCAGGCTCAGGCTCAGGCTCAGGCTCAGGCTCAGGCTCAGGCTCAGGCTCAGGCTCAGGCTCAGGCTCAGGCTCAGGCTCAGGAACAGTCTGTGTTTCTGGGACCGCGTCAACCGGGTCTTCAGACTCGGACTCGGCTTCGGCCTCCGGCTCAGTCGTGGTGACCTGCTCCAGACTGCGAATCGCCGGGCTCAACATCCCCGGCCTCAGCGTTGATTTTTCCGCTTCCGCAACAGGACGGGACGCGGCCCGCTCCTGGCGCGCATGCGCCTGTCTCCGCGTCAAAGGGGCACCGGAACGACGAGCGCTTTCGTCGCTGGCAGGCTCATCGTCCTCTGCCCAGGGGCTTTCATCACCTGACGACAGAAGCTCATCAAAATAATCCCCGAGGATCGAATCAGGCTTATTACTGCCACGCCCTGCCACTGTCCAGTCTCCTCTGCGGGCCTACCGCGCCTGCGCGCCCTGCCGGGGGCGCCCGTCGTCACCCAGTTTGATCTGCAGATCCGAGAGCAGACGACGATAAGCCCGTATTCCCTGGGAATCCGAGCTGATCGCCGTCGGCACCACCCCCTTCTGGCTGGCATCCCGGAGTCGTGTGTCTACCGGAATGGCGAAGCGCCAGAGTTCATCTCCGTAATCCCGGCGCAATTGATTCAGGCTTTGAACCGAGGCCTGCGTCCGCCGGTCGTACATGGTCGGAACGATGGTATAGCCGAGGTCGTTTTTCTGGCTCTTCATCACCATCTGAAGGGTATGCAGCATCCGCTCCAGCCCCTTGAGGGCCAGGAACTCGGTTTGTACCGGCATCACCAGGTGCTGTGCCGCGGCCAGGGCATTGATCATCAGCACTCCTAGGGACGGCGAATTGTCCATAAGAACGTAATCGTAGTCATCCCAAAGCGTGGAAAGCGACCGCGAGATGACGAGCCCCATCCCTGCAACACCGACGCTGTGACGCTCAAGCGTGGCCAGTGCGCTTGATGCGGGCATCAGGTGAAGCCCAGAGTGACTGGTCTCGGTGATCAACTGCGCCGGAAGCCCCGGCGGCACCTTACCCTCGTGCTGAAACAGGTCGTATACTGAATGCTCAATGCCATCAGGGTCATGGCCAAAATAGGTCGTTACTGAGCCGTGGGGATCCAAATCCACCATCAGCACCCGATGGCCGGCATCCGCGAGCAAGCCACCCAGCGCCACGACGGTGGTCGTCTTGCCGACGCCCCCTTTCTGATTCGCCACTGTCCAGATCCGCACGCTTGACTCCCCTGATGTTGATGGGCCTGCCCCGGCCAACTCTTGCCGCCAACAACCACTGGCGGCGATGCTGTGCCGACGGCGCTCGTCTCTCTCCCAACGCCACCGCCGCCCTTTTGACGGCTACCAGCCACGAAGCAGTTTCCATGCCACTTTCAGCGCTGACCTGGTGCGGCCGGCGGGCTCCCCTCCGCCCCAATCACCAGCGTTACCCGGCGGTTGCGAGCCCGCCCACGCTCAGTGTCATTACGGGCCACCGGGTGGTTATCCCCATAACCCAGGGCGGCAAGGCGTTCGGGCTCAATCCCATTGGCTTCCAGCAAGCGTACCACCGCGCCCGCGCGGGCTGCGGAAAGCTCCCAGTTGGAAGGGAAACGGCTGGTACTGATCGGAAGGTTGTCCGTATACCCCTCCACCACAATGGCATTATCATTCGAGGCTAACACCTCCGCGATGCGCACAATGGCGGCCTTCGCCGCCTTACCGGGGCGGACCCCGCCACTGCTGAACACCAGATCCCCCGGCAGGGTCACCTCCAACCAACGCTTGCCTTCCCGGAAACGGATCCGTTCTCCCTCTGCCACGCCGTCCAGGGCGTCTCCCAGCGCGTCCCGGAGTTCAGGCTCCGAAAAGCGGGGCGGGCCCGTCCCCGAGCCCTCGTCCGGAGCCGTAATCGGTTCCCCGATGGGGATGGGATTGATGGTGCGCGGTTTTCCCGAGAAAACACCCTGAACGGCCTCGGACAAACGCTGAACCTCAGCGTGTTCCGCATTGGAAAGCGCGTAAAGGAAGACGAAAAAACCGAACAGAACCGTGACGAAATCCGCATAGGACACCAGCCAACGGTCGTTGCTGGGGCCTTCCTCATCGTCGGTGCGGCGGCGTCTCATGCTTGGATCCTCAGCGGTGCATGAACCCCTGCAGCCGCAGCTCAATGGTATTGGGGTTCTCGCCTTCCAGTACGCCCAGAACCCCGTCGATCATCATCTCCTGATAGCGGCTGCGATAATGGACAAGACTCCGGAGCTTGCTGGCCACCGGAAAACACAACAGGTTCGCCAGCGCGATGCCGTAAATGGTGGCCACAAACGCGGTGGCAATCCCTGTGCCCACCTGAGCCGGGTCCTCAAGGTGTGTCATCACCTGGATCAGCCCCATAACCGCCCCGATAATGCCGATGGTGGGAGCATAACCCCCCATGGACTCAAACACACGGGCGGCTTCAAGATCCCCTTTTTCGCGTGATTCAAGATCCGTTTCAAGCATGGTGCGGATCGTCTCCGGCTCAACGCCGTCCACCAACAGCTGTAACCCCTTGCGGGCGAAGGGTTCGGTTTCCTGTTCGGCCACCGACTCCAGCCCCAGGATCCCGTCTTTGCGGGATTTCATGCTCCAACCTACCACCTTCTCAACACCATCCCCCATGCTGATGTCCGGAGGCGAGAACACCCAGCGCAGCAGCACCATGGCGCGGCGCAATACCGAACTCGGCGTCTGCAGGGTGATGGCGGCGAGTGTCCCGCCAATGACGATCACAACAGCGGGCAGGTTGAGCAGCGAGCCGAGGGTGCCCCCTTCGAGAACAGTACCACCGAGCAGCGCCGCAAACGCCAGTATGACCCCCAGCAGACTCAGTGGATCCATCAGGTCACACCTTCGGTCAACCGGCTCCCGATCCGATCCAACGCCAGCACCTCGTCAGTCAGTCCCGCCTTGGCCACGGCCATGGGCATACCGTAGATCACCGAGGTTTTTTCATCCTGGGACCAGACAACGGAGCCCGACTGTTTCATCAGCCGGCACCCCTCCTTGCCGTCCGCGCCCATGCCGGTGAGGATCAGGGCCAGGGTCTTTCCCGGGAAATTGCGGGCAATGGAGCCAAAAGTGACGTCCACGCAGGGCCTGTAATTGAGTCGACCGTCGTCGGGAATAACCCGGATGCGACCGGTTCCGCCCTTCTTCTCCACCAGCATCTGCTGCCCTCCGGGCGCCAGCAGCGCAACCCCGGGTTCCAGCACATCGCCATCCTCGGCCTGCCGAACCCGGATGCGGCAGAGTTTGTCGAGCCGATCCGCAAAGGCGAGCGTGAAACTCGCCGGCATGTGCTGGACGAGGATGATGGGGGCCGGGAAGTTGGCGGGCAGTTCAGCCAGCACTTTCTGCAGTGCGATGGGGCCGCCGGTGGAGGTACCGATGGCCACCACATCGTAATGCCGCGCGGCCGAACGCCGGGACGTATCACCGCGACCGCCCGCAGAGCTTTCAGGGCGCTCGGCCGGCGCGCCGGAGCGACGCGGCTCGGGCTGCTGCCTGCGCTCCGCAGTGGCCGGGCGCGAGGAATCCTGCCGCCGTTCCGGGGTGGAGGGCGCCGATGCCCCGCCTCCCGATGCGGGCGCCTGTTTGCCGGCACTCCCTCCGGAGCCACCCCGTCCGGGATGGCTCCGCGCCACCTCGAGCAAGCGCTTGCGCAGAATCTCCTGAAGCCGGCTGGAAGAGCGCGCAATTTCCTCAAAATTCTTGGGCAGGAAGTCCACGGCCCCCGCATCAAGGGCGTCCAGTGTTACGCGCGCGCCCTCATAGGTCAGCGAGGAAAACATCAGCACCGGCGTCGGGCGGCTCTCCATGATCTTGCGGACCGCGCTGATGCCGTCCATGACCGGCATTTCGTAGTCCATGGTAATCACGTCAGGCCGGTGCTTCTCGACCAGGCTCAGCGCTTCCTTCCCATTGCTGGCGGCCGCCACGACCTCCAGTTCACCGGTAGCAGAGAGAATTTCCGTCAGACGCTTGCGGAAAAACCCGGAATCATCAACAACAAGGACGGAAACCGTCATCCAAGACTCCAATCACTGGGGTCCGGTCCGCGGTGCAGCTGCTCCGATGACACGGACCGGTTATCAAGCGTAATGCTGGAGAAGGCTGGGCACGTCGAGGATCAGCGCAATGGTGCCGTCCCCGGTGATCGTAGCGCCCGCCATACCAGGTGTCCCCTGTAACATCTTGCCCAGAGGCTTGATGACTACTTCCTCCTGGCCAATCAGCTGGTCCACCACGAACCCTACCCGTTTGGTGCCAACGGCTACCACCACGACATGGGCATCCGTGTCCTCAGTATCTATGCTGGCGCCTTCAACCAGCCACTTCTTGATGTAAAACAGCGGATACACGTGGTCCCGGACCACAATGCATTCGCGCCCATCCACAATGTTTTTCTTGCTCAGGTCCAGGTGGAAAATCTCCACCACGTTCACCAGCGGCAGAGCAAACGGCTGCTCCTCCAGCTTGACCATCAGCGTCGGCATGATCGCCAGGGTCAGCGGTACCTTGATCACGATGCGCGAGCCACGCCCGAGCTCGGAGTCAATATTAACCGAGCCGTTAAGCTGATTGATCTTGGTTTTGACCACGTCCATGCCAACGCCGCGCCCTGAAACATCAGAGATCTCGGTATTGGTGGAAAAGCCCGGCGCGAAGATGAGCTGATAGCACTCATCCTCAGAAAGACGATCAGCGGCCTCCTGCTCGTAGACCCCTTTCTCCACCGCTTTACGGCGCAGGGCCTCCGGGTCCATGCCACCACCGTCATCCTCGATCATGAGCTGGATGTGATCCCCCTCCTGCTCGGCAGAAAGGGCAACGCGCCCGACACGCGGCTTGCCATTACGTTCGCGCTCATCCGGCATCTCGATGCCGTGATCCACGGCATTGCGGACCAGATGCACCAGCGGATCGGATAGTGCCTCGACCAGGTTCTTGTCCAGGTCGGTTTCCTCACCGCTCATGCTCAGGTTCACTTCCTTCTCCAGGCTCCGCGCCAGATCCCGAACCACCCGGGGGAAGCGGCCAAACACTTTCTTGATCGGCTGCATCCGGGTCTGCATCACGGAAGACTGCAGATCTCCGGTCACCACATCCAGATTGGAGACCGTCTTCTGCACGCGCCCATCGTCCAGTTCATCACTCAGGCGCTTGAGCCGGTTCCGGATGAGCACCAGCTCACCCACCATGTTCATGATGTCATCAAGACGCCGTGTATCCACTCTCACGGTGGATTCAGCAGCGGCGGCCGCCTGGTCTTTGCCGCCGCCGCCACCACCGCCACCGCCGGCGGATTTTGCATCATCCCCTGTCTGGCCGCCGCCAGCGCCACCACCACCCGACTGGGGTTGCTTGGACGCCGGCGCTGATTGGGAGGCGCTCTTTTGGGGGGCGGTCGCCTCCGGTTCATCTGGCTCGCTGCTGTTGTCAGCCTGAGCGGCAGCGGGGACGGCCGGTTCAGGCGCCTCAGCAGCGCTACTGGATGGTGTTTGTGGCGCAGCAGCGGGTTCCCCGTTACCGCCCACTCCCGAGGTCTCCGCTGTATCCGGTACGAATTGCCCTGGCCCGTGGAGTTCATCAAGCAGGGACTCGAACTCATCCTCAGAGATTTCATCATCATCCCCGGACTGGGCTTCACCGCTGCCCTCAGATGCGTTGCCCTGGGTTTCGCCGGAGCCGGCTTGACCGTCACCGCCTACCGCCTCGGACGCGGGCGGCGCACCGGCATGCTTGCCTTCACCATGGAGTTGATCCAGCAGGGCCTCAAACTCGTCCTCGGAGATTTCGTCGTCATCACCGGAAGCCTGGGATTCGGACGCCTGTCCCCCACTGCTGGACGCTACCTCTCCAGACTCACTCTGATCCTCGGGTTCGATGGCATCCAGAAGCTGTTCGAATTCATCGTCGGTAATATCGCCTTCCTCGCCACCCCCCTGCGGCGCTTTTTCCTCGGTCTGGGCCGGCTGTTCAGCCGCGGCGGGCGTGCTGTCCTCGCTTTCCGGCTTGGCAAGCCCGGCGAGTTGCTCCAGAAGCTGGGGATCGGCGGGCGTCGGCGCTTCGCGGCTTCGGACCTCGTCAAATTGGGAATTGACAACATCCAGGGCTCTCAGAACCACGTCCATCAGGTTGGAGTCGACCGTCCGTCCGCCGTTGCGCAGCGTATCGAACACATTTTCGGCCTTGTGGCAGCAATCGACCAGCGCATCGAGCTGCATAAAGCCGGCACCGCCCTTGACGGTATGAAAGCCCCGAAAGATGGCATTGAGCAGGTCCGTGTCCCCGGGGTTGTTCTCCAACTGAACCAGTTGTTCGGAGAGCTGCTCCAGTATTTCACCGGACTCAACCAGGAAGTCCTGAAGGATCTCTTCGTCCGCATCCAACGCCATGCAACGTCTCCTTAAAAGCCGAGACTGGACAGCAGGTCGTCAACATCGTCCTGCCCGGAAACAACATCCTGCTGCGACTCGTCGATCTGGGGGCCCTCGCCTTTGCTGCCCGCCTCGCCTTCCTGACTGTCGTCACCATAGTCATGGACCACACCCGCGATTTTGTCCACATCGCTGGCCATAACCATCAGGTTCACCAGATGATCCTCAACCTCCTTCACCAGAGAGGTCACCCGCTGGATGACCTGGCCGGTGAGGTCCTGGAAGTCCTGTGCGAGCAGGATCTCGGAGAGATTGCCGTGCAGCCGGTCTGAATCAGAAGTGATGCGATCCAGGAAGGAGTCAATGCGGCGATAGAGTTCACGGAATTCAGAGGGTTTCATTTCCCGGCGCCGCAGCCGTCCCCAGTCATCACGGATGGCGTTGGCTTCCTCACGCAGGTTCGAGGCAATGGGCATGGTTTCTTCGACCAGATCCATCGTTTTATTCGCCGACCGGCTGGTCAGGTGCACCACATAGTCCAAACGGTGCGAGGCATCCGCCATCTTGGACAGTTCTTCCTGCTGCTCGCGGTTCTCAGCCTTGATCTCAAAATTGCGCAGGGCCTCATGCAGGCTGCGGGTCAAGCGGCCCACCTCCCGATACAGGCTGCGGTCACGGACCTCCCCCAACTCGGCAATGCGTTGCATTGCATCACTGATATTCCCCTGATCCAGGGCGTCTTTCAGGGCAGTAGCATGCTCTTTGAGCTCCGCTGCCACTTCCTCGGTAATGTCTTCCCGGTTGAGCTCACTCATGCGATCGGCACCCGGTTCACTCGATACGTTCAAAAATCTTCTCGATTTTGTCTTTGAGTACGGCGGCAGTGAACGGTTTGACCACATAGCCGTTCACTCCCGCTTGGGCCGCAGCCACGATCTGATCCCGCTTGGCCTCCGCGGTCACCATCAGAATGGGGAGACTCTTCAGATTCTCGTCGGCCCGAATCGCCTGGAGCAGCTCCATGCCGCTCATTCCCGGCATGTTCCAGTCCGTTATCAGAAAGTCGAATTTGCCGTTACGCAACATCGGAAGAGCGCTATTGCCATCGTCCGCCTCTTCGATGTTGTTAAAACCGAGGTCGCGCAGCAGGTTCCTCACGATCCGTCTCATCGTGGAGAAATCATCCACAACAAGAATCTTCATGTTCTTGTCCAAAACAGCCTCCAAACACGTCGGTGTTGTAACGTTGGCCTGAGTGGCGCGTGCTACAACGCTTATTCAAACAGTCTAGACGTTTGTGCCAATCTCACCAGTCAGCCGCCCAGACGCTCACGCATGCGCGCCCTGAGCCGGGCCGCTGCCTGGCCATGGATCTGGCTCACACGGGATTCGCTGACCTCCAGAACCGCACCAATCTCCTTGAGGTTGAGCTCGTCCTGATAATACAGCGAGAGCACCAGCCGTTCCCGTTCGGGCAGCTGGTCGATCTCCGCGGCCAGAGCGCTTCGAAAATCCGCTTCCTGAAGCTCACCTTCGGGCCCCTCACTGGGGGCCTGATCATTGATGTGCTCATTCCTGTCGGTGAGCTCATCCAGGCTGAACAGTCGACCGGTGGTCGCGTCACTGGCGCGGCTGTGGTAATCGGCCAGTGACAGCCCAAGCTCCTGGGCGACCTCCGCATCCCTGGCGTCACGGCCTTCCCGCGCTTCAATGGTCCGTATTGCTTCCGAAATACGGCGGGCGTTGCGGTGCACTGAGCGCGGCACCCAGTCGCCACGACGGATCTCATCGACAATGGCCCCGCGGATGCGGATCCCCGCGTAGGTCTCGAAGCTCGCTCCCTGACCGGACTCATACTTACGGGCCGCCTCCAGCAGCCCAACCATCCCCGCCTGCATCAGGTCTTCCAGCTGTATATGGTCGGGCAGCCGCGCCATCAAGTGCAGCGCAATCTTCTTGACCAGAGGCATGTGGGTCTCGACAAGTGCGTCCACATCGGCCCGGTGGGTCTGTGTATAGAGCTCAAGCGGCCCGGACTGCGTCATGGTTTGGCCACCCCCGTAACCCCCTGCTCAAGAATGAACCCCCAAGTCAGTCCTGTACAAGCCGTTCCACGAAGAACTCCAGGTGACCCCGTGGCGACGACGGCAGCGGCCATTGGTCAACCTTCTTCGCCAGCTCCCGGAACGCTCCAGACGCCTTGGCATTCGGGTAGAGCTCCATTACCGCCTTCTGGCGCCGTACCGCTTTCTTGACCGCATCATCAAGAGGGATTGCTCCCACATATTGTAACGCAACATCCAGGAAGCGCTCAGTGACCCGGTAAAGTTTATCGTAAAGCGCCTTACCATCCTGCTCGGTGCGAACCATGTTCGCCAATACGCGGAACCGGTGGGTATCGTAGTCCCGGTTCATCAGCTTTATGAGAGCGTAGGTGTCGGTTATCGAGGTAGGCTCATCGTTGACCACCAGCATCAGCTCCTGGGAGGCCCTGAGAAAACTGACAACGGACTCCGAGATCCCCGCCGCTGTATCCACAATGAGCACGTCAATGTCATCGCCCAGCTCACTGAAGGCGGAAATCAGACCCGCATGCTCCATATGGCTGAGATTGGTCATCCGCTGAGTGCCGGACGACGCAGGCACGATCCGGATGCCGCCAGGACCATCCACAAGAATATCCGTGAGCGAACACTCCCCGGCGAGCACATCGGAAATATTGTAACTGGCGCTGATCCCCAGCAGCACATCGATGTTGGCCAGACCCAGGTCGGCATCAAGGACCACGACCCGTTGCCCCATCTCACAGAGGGCAATGCCCAGATTCACCGCCACGTTGCTCTTGCCAACGCCGCCCTTGCCACCGGTGACCGCGACCACCTGTACCGGATTACTCATGCGGAATGGGCTCTCCCGTCCTGATTGCTTGACCGTTGTTAAGGAGACGCCCGATTCCCGATCAGGCGCCTTCGACCATGGCGCTTTCGCCGCGATTGAGCGCCTGATGTCGACGCACTGCCTGTTTGACCAGATCCGCCGCGCCCGCGCGATGCAAGTCATCCGGGATTTTCTGGCCATTGGTATAGAATGCAACCGGCAGCCGGCTTTGGGCTGCAAATCCTACCACCTCACCCAGGGTCAGGGCTTCATCGGTCTTGGTCAGAATGCAACCCGCCAGCCCAACCGCATTATAGCAATGCCACGTGGATTGCATAATGCGCGGCTGACTGGTGGCTGAAATCAGCAGGTAGGGCTGTACCGGATGACGGCTGTTAACCAGTTCATCAATCTGCTCCTCCCAGCCACGATCCGCCGCCGTCAAACCTGCGGTATCCACCAGGATCAGCTTGCGGTCCGACAGGTCATCGAGGATGGCATCCAGGCTGTTAGCCTCATCCACGACCCTTACAGGCACCTTCAGAATCCGCCCGAATACGAACAGCTGCTCATGGGCCGCCACACGATAGCGGTCTGTGGTCACCAATGCCAGCTGTTCCGCGCCATGACGCAAAACAAACTGAGCGGCCATCTTGCCGATGGTGGTCGTCTTGCCGGAACCAGTGGGGCCGAGCAGCGCATGGACACCACCGCGCTCCAATGGATCCGTCCGTATTGTATCCAGCCTCGCCGCCAGCGCCTTGAGCGCACTTTTCCACCCTGCGTCCAGACGCCCCTGGCCGTGCTCTGCTCCCAGCTCCCGGGCCTGATCGCGCGGCAAGCCCAGGTCCTGCAGCCGGTCCGACAGGCGCTGCTCAACCACTCCCTGGGTTTTCTCGCCCGGTTTGGCGGCGTTGTGCTGGCCATTCATCTGCTGGAGCATGTCACGCAATGAATGGATCTCGGCCCGCATGGAACTCATGGCATCGTCGGATTCAGGAACCGTTTCGCTGGCAGCATCGACACCCGCTTCCTGCTCTCCGGAGCCCACCGTGGCCGGCTCCACCGGCTCCTGGCTGTGGCGTGAACGCTGTTGAACCTCGTTGATATGAGCCCTTGATTTCGCCTTGGCCTCTTCCAGCTTACGATGCTTTTCCGCCTGCAGTTCGGCCAGCTGAGAGGCATTGGCCTTTTCTTCGTCCGCCACGCCCAGCTGGCTGCGGACCTCACCTTCATCGTAATCCAGGGCCGTCACGATTTCGACGCCGTTGTCCACCCGCTTGCTGGACAGGATGACCGCGTCATCACCCATTTCGCTGCGGACCATCCGCAGCGCCTCGGGCATGGTGGGAGCAAAGAAGCGTTTGACTTGCATGGCAGGGAACCTCCGCCGCCGTCAGTTTATTGCCCTATGGACGACACAATCGTGACCTGCTTGTTCTCCGGAATCTCCTGATAGGAAAGAACGTGCAGCCGTTCCACTCCATACCGGACAAACCTTGCCAGCACCGGCCGCAGGGGAGCCGATACCAGCAGGATGGCGGGTTTGCCGACCGCCTCCTGTTTCTGGGCCGCATCCGAGAGTGAGCGCTGGAGCTTTTCGACCATGTTCGGCTCCAGGATCATGCCGATGTCGTCGGCAGTGCCGGATTGTTGACCCTGCTGCACAGACTTAAGCAACATCTGTTCCAGCTGAGGGTCCAGTGTGATCACCGGAATCTCTGTCTCGTTGCCGCACAGCTTCTGGACGATCATGCGCTTGAGCGCCTTGCGGGCCGCCGTGGTCAGCACACTGGGGTCCTGGCTGCGTGGCTGAACATTGACAATGGCCTCGGCAATGCTGCGCATATCGCGGATCGGCACTTCCTCCAACAGGAGGTTCTGGAGGACCTTGAGCAACAGGCTGATGGAAACGGTATTCGGCACGAGCTCCTCGGCCAGCTTGGGCGATGCCTTTTCCAGCTGATCCAGCCACTTCTGCACCTCCTCGTGACCGAGCAGCTCGTGGGCATGTTCCTGGAGCACCTGGTTCAGGTGGGTGGCCACGACGGTGGAGGCATCCACAACCGTATAGCCCAGCGTCTGGGCCTGGTCACGCTGGGACGTTTCGATCCAGGTTGCCTCCAGACCAAAGGCCGGATCCTTGCCGGCAATTCCCTCAACCTTGCCGAACACCTGACCGGGGTTGATCGCCAGCTCCCGGTCCGGATGAATTTCGGCTTCCGCCAGGGTTACCCCCATCAGCGTGATGCGGTACACATTGGGCATCAGGTCCAGGTTGTCCCGGATATGCACGGACGGCATGAGAAAGCCCAGATCCTGGGACAGTTTCTTGCGCACCCCCTTGATCCGGGCCAGCAGCTGCCCTCCCTGGTTCTTGTCCACCAGCGGGATCAAGCGGTAGCCCACTTCGAGCCCCACAATATCCACGCTGACCACATCTTCCCAGCCCAGCTCCTTGGTCTCACCGGTGCCACCGCCGGGCAGGGCCTGCTGCTGATCCTCGCTGAGGGTGCGCTGCTCGGCGCCACCCTCGCCACCGGCTGCCTGGCGCGCCACCGGCGCGGCGCCTTCTTCCACCACCTGCTGGCTCCGCTTCCAGATCAGCCAGGCTACCCCGGCAGCCATGCCACCCAAGCCCATGAAAGCCACGGTGGGCATCCCCGGAATCAGGCCAAGGCCAATCAGGATGCCTCCCGCAATGCCAATGGCGTGCGGGGTGGAAAACATCTGCTCCACCACCTGGGCGGTCATTTCCTGGGACTTGCCCACCCGGGTCACGATAATGGCGGCAGAGGCGGACAGAAGCAGCGAAGGGATCTGCGCGACCAGGCCGTCACCAATGGTCAGCAGCGCATAGTTCTCCACGGCCTGACCAAAGGCCAGCCCATGCTGGAACATGCCAATGGCGACCCCACCGACAATGTTGATGAACAGGATCAGCAGACCGGCAATGGCATCACCGCGCACGAACTTGGAGGCACCATCCATGGAGCCGTAGAAATCCGCCTCTCCGGCAACCTCGGCACGGCGCTCACGGGCTTCATCCTGATTGATCAGCCCCGCGTTCAGATCCGCGTCGATGGCCATCTGCTTGCCGGGCATTGCGTCCAGAGTGAAGCGAGCACTGACCTCGGATACCCGGCCCGCGCCCTTGGTCACCACAATGAAGTTGATGATCATCAGGATGGCGAAGACCACCAGGCCCACGGCATAGTTACCGCCGATCAACACCTCGCCGAAGGATTCGATCACCTTACCGGCGGCCGCGCCCCCCTCGTGGCCGTTCAAAAGCACCACCCGGGTGGAGGCTACGTTCAGCGCCAGCCGCAACAGGGTGGCCACAAGCAAAACCGTCGGGAAGGCGGCGAAGTCCATGGGCCGCATGGCATAGATGGCGACCAGAATGATCACCAGGGACAGGGCGATATTGAAGGTGAAGGCCACGTCCAGCAGAAAAACCGGAATGGGCAGCGTCATCATGCCCAACAGCACCATGAGCATGAACGGTATCGCCACATTCCCGCTCATGATGGCCTTCAAGCCCCTGAGCTGGTCGATTGCTACCGCCCGATCCATGACCCGCCCGGTACCCCCTGCGGCTGAGTGACTGATTCAGGCGCCATTTTTTCGGCGCCATTCCAGGTTCTCAGTTTGGGGTTGCAAGCGCCGTACCAGCTCCGTTACTCATCGCGCTTGAGATCATCAGGGATGGGCAACCTGGGCATGACAGGCTTCTTACCGCCATTGCGCCGGTATTGGCGAAGCTGGAACAGATAGGCCAGGACCTGGGCCACTGCCATATAGAGCCCCTCGGGGATGGTCTCGCCTATCTCCGTACTGTGATAGGCAGCCCGCGCCAGCGGCGGGGTGCGCAGCACATCCACCCGGCTCTCACGCGCGATCTCCATGATCTTGGTTGCAATCTCATCGGCACCCTTGGCAACCACCACCGGCGCCGCCATGTTATTGCCGTCATACTTCAGGGCCACGGCGTAATGCTCCGGGTTGGTAATGACCACATCCGCGCTGGGCACCTCTTCCATCATGCGCCGCTGGGTCATCTCCTGCTGCAGCTGGCGCACCTTCTGCTTGACCTCGGGCTTGCCTTCGGTCTCCTTGTTTTCGTCCTTCACCTCCTGCTTGGTCATGCGCATTTTTTTCTGGTGATCGTAGATCTGAAAGGGAACATCGATCACCGCTATAATGATGGTTGAGCATGAAAGCAGGAAGAAACTCCAACCAAGCGTCCAGAGCGTGTGCTCGGTGGCACTGTTGGGCGATTCACTGGAGATGGCCAGCAAGTCTTCCGTGCGGATATTGAGGATCGCCACGGCGATGACCAGAACGAGCGATACCTTGGCCACGCTCTTCCCCAGTTCCACCAGGGAGCGCAGGCCGAACATCCGCCCCAGTCCCTTGATCGGGCTCATGCGGCTGAGCTGTGGCGCCACGGCCTTGCCGGATATCAACCAGCCCCCAAGCATGACCGGCCCCAGGAAAGCCGCTACCGCCAACACAGCCAGAAGCGGTGTCAGGGCATAAGCAGCCGTCGTGGCGGACTGCCCCAGGTGCTGGAGCATCTGGGACGTGTCAAAAATCTGACCCCGCTCCAGGGCAAAGTTGAACTCGAACATATTCTTGAGGGCATTGCCGATGGCGCCACCGAACAACAAAAGCCCGCTGGCCCCCGCCATCAGCACCAGGGCGGTGCCAAGATCCTTAGACTGGGGAACCTGCCCCTCCTCCCGGGCCTTCTCCAGCCGTCTGGGAGTCGGATCCTCCGTTTTTTCCTGACTGTCGTCACCACCCTCAGCCATGAAACCCCCTCCGGATCAGGTCCGCTGCATCTCGCGCAGGAAGATGAATGTCTCCCGGCTGAACTCCTGGAAATGCGGCGCCAAATCCCGCACCAGCACCCAATTGGCAAAGAGCCCGAACAACAGCGCAATGGGAAAACCGATGGCAAAGATGTTCATCTGCGGTGCCGCGCGGGTCATAACACCAAAGGAGATGTAAACAATCAGAACCGCCGCCATGGCCGGCAACGCGAGCAGCATCGCACTGGCGAACAGCCAGGTCATCCGGTGGGCGAGCTCACGAAAGGATTCGATGGCGAGGCCATCAGTGGCAACGGGCACTGTATTGAAACTCTCGATCAGGACATCAAACAGCACCAGGTGCCCATTCATGGCCAGGAACAGCAAGGTAATGCCGTTAAGATAGAACTGGGACAGCACCGGCACATTGACCCCGTTGGCCGGATCCACCATGGAGGCAAACCCCAACCCCATCTGCATGGCGATCATCTGGCCGGCTACAACAAACAACTGGAAAAGCATGTAGACCGCAAACCCCATGGCACTGCCGATCAGCACCTGCTGTATAGCGATCAGGCCCATTTCAGGCGAAATCGAATCCAGAACCGGCACATCCCCCATCATGGGCATGATCATCACCGTCAGCGCCAATGCCAGCCCCATGCGGATGCGCATGGTGACCAGCTGGGTCCCGAATATGGGGATCACCATCAGGAAACTGCCAATGCGGAACAGCGGCCACAGGAACTGGCCAAGCCACTGCCCGATTGCATCCGGTCCCAGCTCAATCGGCATGGCGCTACCCGATCAGGTTCGGAATGTTTTTGATCAGCTCATTGGTGTGATCCAGGAGCAGGGTCAGCAGCCAGGGGCCCCAGACGATCAACACCAGCAGCGTCACGATCAGCCGTGGCAGAAAGCTCAGTGTCTGCTCGTTGATCTGGGTTGCCGCCTGGAAAGTGGAAACCACCAGCCCGACCATCAGCCCGGGCCCGATGATTGCCAGGGCCATGGTGACGATCAGCCATAACGCATCGCGCATCAGATCTATGACCACTTCTGGAGTCATTGCCTTACCCCCTGTCTATATCCCATAGCTGGCCGCAAGCGTACCCATGACCATGGCCCAGCCATCGACCAGCACGAAGAGCATAATCTTGAACGGCAGCGAAATAATGATCGGGGACAGCATCATCATGCCCATGGCCATGAGCACGCTTGCCACCACCATGTCGATGATCAGGAAGGGAATAAAGAGCATGAACCCGATCTGGAACGCCGTTTTGAGCTCACTGGTCACAAAGGCTGGCATCAGGATCCAGAACGAAACCTCCTCCGGGTTTTCATAGCTGCCCTCCTTGTCGGCGATCCGGACGAACATGTTCAGGTCGGTCTTGCGCGTCTGGCCAATCATAAACTCGCGGAAGGGCTGGCTCGCGGCTTTGACCGCTTCCTGGGCCCCGATCTCCTCATTGAGGTAAGGCTGAAGCGCCTGCTCGTTCGCCCGCTCCAGGACCGGCGACATGATGAAGATGGACAGAAAAAGCGCGAGCCCAATAAGAATCTGGTTGGAAGGCGTTTGCTGCAGGCCAATGGCCTGGCGCAGGATGGCGAAGGTAACGATGATGCGGGTGAACGACGTCATCATCATCAGCGCCGCCGGCAGAAAGCTCAGCGCCGTCATCAGCGCCACGATCTGCAGGGTCACGGAGTACTGCTGCTCACCATCCTCGGTCGTGGTAAGCGATAGCGCCGGAATGCCCTCAGGCGCCGCCTGAGCCAACAGGGGCGCGGCGAGCAGCAGTGCCCCCGTAATCCAAGCGCACCTCGATGTCATGGATGATCCCCCTACACGTCATTGGAACCTCCCGTTGTGCTCCGCCCCATCACCTGCTGGAGCTTGCGGGCAAAGTCACTGGTGCCCGCGGATTGCGAGCCCGTGACAACGGGTTCCTCAAAGACATGCAGGGTTCGTACCGATTGTGGCGTTACGCCGATAAGTATCTGTTTACCACCGACTTCCACCAGTGCCACACGCTCTTTCTGGCCTACAGACAGTACCGCAACCACCTTGAGCGCCTGAGTATTGACGCCCCCCAGACCCTGAACGCGGCGGGCGATCCAGCCACTGAACAGAATGAAGGCAAGCACGACCAATAGTCCCGCACCCAGCGTGAGGGCGGTTGTCATGGTGTCCGGTGCGCCGGCACCAATGCCCTCACCACCGCTTTCCTGCTGGGCTTCCTGAGCCTGAACCAGCAACGGCAGCAGGCCCGCCAGGGCCAGAACAGACTGCCTGAACAACGCCAGCCGGATCATTTGGAGAGCTTGCGGATACGTTCGGAGGGACTGATCACGTCCGTAAGACGGATCCCGAATTTCTCATTCACCATCACCACTTCGCCATGCGCGATCAGCATGCCGTTAACCAGCACATCCAACGGCTCGCCGGCCAGCCGGTCCAATTCGATCACCGAGCCCTGATTAAGCTGGAGCAGGTTGCGGATCGGGATGCTGGTATTGCCCACCTCCATGGAAATGGTCACCGGGATGTCCAGGATGACATCCAGATCCGGATGCTGCTCCCCACCCGGCTCCGGCTCATGACTGAAATCCTGCATCGGCGCTTGGCGCACATTCTCACCACCACCCTTGTCACTAGCGCCGCCATTGCCACCACTCGCTTCCGCCATGGCAGCGGCCCACTCATCAGTGCGTTCCCCCTCACCACTGCTCGCCTCGTCGTCCTCTCCCTGACCGGCCTCACCCATGGCCTGCTCCCATTCAGCGGCGAGCTTTTCCTCCTCTGTCATTTCCTCGCCATTGCCGTTGTTCTCGTCTTCAGCCATTGTTTTCAACCTTCAGCTTGTTGTTGGTCTCAGGCCGCTTGATCTTTTCCGTAACCCGCAATGCCATATTGCCGTCACGTGTTCCGAGTTGCCCCTTATAGATCGGGATACCATTGGCCGTCATGGTGGCATCATCAGGCATGTCGATGGGAATGACATCCCCCGCCTCGAACTGAGCCACCTCCCGCAGGGAGATCTGGCGCTCAGCCACGGTTACATTCACGGGGACATCGATCTCCTTGATGTCCTCCTGCAGGGCATTGACCCAGCGTTCATCCACTTCATCCACGTCACTCTGTACGCCCGCATCCAGCAGTTCGCGGATGGGTTCGACCATCGAATACGGGATGGCGATATCCATCTCGCCACCGCCTCCATCCAGCTCAATCTGGAAGGTGCTGACGATCACCACCTCGCTGGGGCTGACGATGTTGGCCATCGACGGGTTGACCTCGGAGGACAGATACTCGAAATCCACCTTGAACACCGCGCTCCAGGCCTCCTTCATATCCTGGAAGACCTGTTCAAGTACCATCTGAACAATCCGGGTCTCGGTTGGTGTGAACTCCCGGCCCTCAATCTTGGCATGGCGGCCCTCGCCGCCAAAGAAATTATCCACCAGCTTGAACACCAGCTTGGCATCCAGTATGTAGAGCGCTGTCCCCCGCAGTGGCCGCATCTTAACCAGATTGAGACTGGTGGGCACGAACAGGGTATGGATGTATTCCCCGAATTTCATGATCTGGATGCCGGCGGCCGCCACATCCGCATTGCGACGCAGGAGATTGAACAGGCTGATCCGGGTATAGCGCGCGAATCGCTCGTTGATCATCTCCAGCGTCGGCATGCGACCGCGGACGATGCGGTCCTGGGTCGCCAGATCAAAGGTCTTGGCCTCACCCGTATCCTCTTCGTCCTCGGTGTCCACGTCGCCATCATCAACACCATGAAGCAGCGCGTCGATTTCATCCTGCGACAGCAGATCCTGCATGATTCTTCCCCAGCCCGGATTGTTTCTACCGGGTCACTGCATGACAAAGTTAGTGAACAGTACCCTTTCGATCGGTTTTTCGTGTTCCGATTTCAACACCTTATTCACGACCTTGAGCATATCCTTCTGGAGCTGTTTCTTACCCTGGGTCGTGCGCAGTTCCTTGTAGGACTGCTTCTGGAGCAGCGTCCTGAGACGGCTGCGCACCGTGGGCAGGTGGCGCTCAAGCGCCGAGGACACATCATGTTCGCGCATCACGAACGCCAGATTCACCTGCAGATAGCGCTGCTTCTTGCTGTCCACGGAGACAACCAGCGCATCTTCAAGCTTGAAGTAACTGGCTGGCGTGTGCGTTTCCGCCTTTTCGGCCTGGCCGTCCGCGGTGTCCGCGCCATCGCCACCGCTATCGCCGGACCCACCCAGAAACCAAAGGGTGCCGGCCACCGATAGACCGATCGCCAGAATCAGCGCCACCGTTACAATGATGATGGTCTTGAGCTTACCACCTTTATTGCCGTTGTCTTCGGCCATGCTGTCTTCCCGTTGCTCCGTTAAAGCCGCCCCAAGGCAGCAATTCGTATGCCATCAATATAGATGACCGGCACGGGGAAGGACCACCCCCGACCTCACGCATAGAGATCGATGCCTTCATTCAGGGTAATGGTGGTCTCACCAGTGGTGACGGAGTCACCTTCACGGCTAACGGCCGTGGGCCCTTCACCCTCACCAGGGTCACTGTTATCAGCGCCGCCGTCATCACCATCAGCGGTCTCACCGGAAACATCAAAACCAGCCAGATTCAGCCCTTCCTGCTCCAGCATGTCCCGCAGCCGACTGCTGTTCAGCTCCAGCATCTCGCGCACCTGGGAGTTCTGGGCATTAACCGCCACCTGCGCCTGGTCATTGTGCACCTGAACCCGCACGTCAATCGGGCCCATGTCCGGGGGATTCAGCTGAATATCCGCGGACTGGATATTGCGGCCGGCTAGCCAGGCGATCTTGCCCGCCACCTGCTCACTCCACTGCTTCTGCTGCTGTACTGGTGTGTCCACGGTGGTCGTGTACTGGCGCAGTGTGGCATCCCGGGCTGCTTCGCCACGCGTGAAGGTCTGCTGGAGCAGTCCTGATGGGTCAGTGCTCTGGCTCCCCTTATCCTGGCCACTACTGTTTTCCAAGGCTACCAAACGCAGGCCCTCAAAGCGGAGCTCTGTATTGCCGGACTCACTGTTCTTGACCTGGGATTCCGAGGCCATACCGGAGAGCAGGTTCTGAAGAAAGTTACGGGTGCTATTACGGATGCCGCCATCAGGACCACCCTGGCCCAGGAGCTCCGCCAGCGGCAAGCCGTTGCCTCCTTGATTCCCCAGCGCCAGATTCCCGTTACTGCCCTGAGTCCCACTGAGACCAGTAAGCGCAGCCAGAACCCCCTGCTGCTCCCCACTGGTCAGGTCTTGCAGTTGCTGGAGCCAGTTAGCCTGCTCTCCCGCTTCCGGCTCGAATTCGCCCGAGAACAGGGCCTGAAGGGTTTCCAGGCCGTTTCCACCCTGTTCCTCAAGCAGGCTCGATAACTCTTTGAGAGGAATCCCCGGGCCTTCATGCCCTTCAAGGGCGAGGCGCAGCTCGCCGCCTTCACCTTTCACAATGCGCCCCACGGCGTTGCCTTCCGCATTACGCACCACATCCCCGGGAGCCAATCCACCACGACCGGCACCGCTATCCATCAGATTCCGGTGAAGTTCGCCGAAGGCGGAGCCATCGGCCCCCTTACCATCAGCACCATTACCGGAGCGACCGGAAACGGAAGCGAGATCGGAGAGAATATCGGGCGTTTGCATGGCAGAACCTTGCCTCCTGAATGGATC
Source organism: Salicola sp. AFF1 (assembly GCF_056783195.1). Lineage (NCBI taxonomy): Bacteria > Pseudomonadati > Pseudomonadota > Gammaproteobacteria > Oceanospirillales > Halomonadaceae > Salicola > Salicola sp. AFF1. Next base: position 19,257 of record NZ_JBXAYL010000016.1, on the reverse strand, counting down.
AGATCAAGACTTAACGCCATGCAAGCAATTTGAGGGCCAGAATGGGTGGAAGGGCCATCATCAACTGGTTTGGAACTGCTCCAGCGCTTCCCGGACCGCGCTCAGCTCCTCGTCTATGGACCTGATACAGGCCTCTATGTCGGATAGGTCCTCGTCACGACCACGCTGCTCCGCAACCCGGCAACGATCAGCCAACTCCGGAGCACCGATATTGATGCAACTCCCCTTGAAACTGTGCGCCGCCTTCCTGACCTCTTCCGGATTTCCTGAGGCCGCACTGTCGCGCAACTGTTCAAAACGGTCCCCCGCATCCTGGAGAAAGGTGTTCACCAGTATGAGAAACTCTTCCCCCATGACATCGCGCAGCTCCGCCAGGGCATCATGATCAATGTGTTGATGGTCACTCATTTAAGACTACCGTATCAGCTCTATCCCGTACGCCACACGTACTCGGCCTGCACGCAGTTACCTGCTTCATTCCAGCCTAGATTACGGCACAACGCCTGTACAAGCGCGATGCCACGACCGGAAAGCTGTTCATGCCCCAGTGACGACACCCCCTCCTGGCGCTCAAACCCCGGCCCGCTATCGGCAACGGTCACAAAGAGGTCACCGCCAGCCCCATCGTCATGGGCACGGTGGTCCAGCGTGATGGACACCCACCCCCTATCAAGCTCACGCAGAAGCCGTTCGCGTTCGCTATAGTAATGCGAGAAGCCACTGGGCGAATCCTTGAGGCCAGAGGGAAGGCGGAGTACGCCATGCTCCAGGGCATTGTTGAAAAGCTCGGCAATGATGGTATAGACGTCGCCACTGACCAGGCGCAGGCCCGGTACTTCCATGCACACGTGGAGTAGTAGCGGCACCGGATTGAACTTCGCCAGTGTGCGGTCTTCGAGCTCATACTGGAGCCGCCACTGCTCCGGTCCGGCACCGGTATCCGGCACCACCTCCTGCTCCAGCTCCCAAAGCGCCGACTCGGAAACCAGTGCCACATCCAGAATGGTAATATCGTCATCGCTGACCACGCCCTCACCGAAGCTATGAACCGCCTGCCGGAGGCAATCAAAGCCGTCACTGGGCAAGGAGCGCTGCTCGATGGCGGCAACCGCTCGCCCTTCCCCAAACATCTCGCCTTCGGTATTCGAGCTCTCAATCACACCATCCGTTGCCAGCAGCATGTGTTCGCCCAGCTCCAGGCTGTGGCGCTCACAGGCTGCCGAGAACCGCTCCACTGGCAGGATTCCCAGTGGCAGGTGGCGCGAGGGCAGTTCGTCCTGGGTGCCGTCGTGGCGTAATATCCAAGCTGTGGGCAATCCCCCGTTCCATACTTCCGCATGGCCGGAACGCAAATTCAGATCCACCATAGCTGCACAGCAGAAAAACCCCGTGGGGAGGATACCCTGAAGCTTACGGTTCATTTCCCGCAGGATATCGCTGATGGCAAACCCCTTGATCGTCATGCCGTAGAAGATTTCGGACAGTGGTAGCGCGCCAATGGCTGCGGGCAACCCATGCCCCGTAAAATCCCCCACGAACAGGTGCATGCCGCCGGAGGGCTTGGGCGAGGCAAACAGCACATCCCCATTGAAAATGGACATTGGCGATGCTTCAAACCGGATATTGTCCGCGCTGAGGCAACCACGGTCGGCGATGTTGTCGAAGACCCGGCGAGCCAGCGCCTGCTCATGAACCATCTGACGATTACGCTGGTCGGTACGGTCACGCTCCTGCTGCAGACTCTGGTGCAGGTCCCGCATGCGCTGGAACGCATTGATCTTGGCCCGGAGAATCACGCGGTTGTAGGGCTTGGACAGGAAATCGTCGCCGCCCACCTCAAGGCAGGAGGCCAGCGATTCGGCATCACTGAGTGACGTCAGGAAAATAACGGGTATGAGGTCCTCACCGACCGCGCTCTTGATCCGCTTGGCCGCCTCCAGGCCGTCCATGTTGGGCATAAGCACGTCGAGCAGCACCATTTGCGGGCGCTGCTGTTCAAATGCCTCAACGGCCTCGGCACCGTCCGCCGCTGTAATGACCTCATGCCCCTGACGCGTCAGGATGGCGTTGAGGATCATGCGGTCGCTCTGGTTGTCGTCCGCAATCAGTATCCTGAGCGGGTTGGCGGTGCTGATGTCAGTCGTCAATCTGGAACAGCTGCTCAAAGTTGGAAACGGTCAGAATACGGCGCACATCCTCGTTGCAGTTCACGATACGGACATCGGCATTCTCACCACCGGCATAATCCCGCAACAGCAAAAGCATACCCAGAGCCGAGCTGTCCAGATAGGTGGTATCCCGCATATCGATCACGTACCGGCCTGTACCCTGCCCTTCAGCCTCGTACGCATGACGGAATGCCTGATGTGAGCTGAAATCAAACCGCCCTTCAATACGAATGGTGAGCTCGGCACCATCCTCGGAACGCTCAGTGGTAATCGACATTATCCCCCCTGTCGTGCATGACCACGTCATCCTCAATCAGAGCATAGACCAACATGGCGTAATGTCACGCGAACGAGGTGCCGCTACCCCTCACGCTGCATTGAGCGTGCAAAACGCTGGTTAGCGGCTTCATCCAGGGCTTTCTGCTCCTGGCGTTCATCCTCGCGCGCTTCACGCTGGCGGCAGGTCTCAATGTAGCGCTTCATCCCCTCGCGCCGTTCACGCGCCTGCTGCCACTGCTGCCGGGCCTGCTCCACCGTCTCCTTGTGGCGGTCCACCTGCTGTTGCTGCTGGGCGATTGCCGCGACCAGCTGGCTTATGAACTGCTGCCCCGCCTGGAGCCTGGCCGCTGTGGTGGTACCAGAGGCCTCGGAACGGATCTGGTTCTGGTATTCCTCATGGTAGCTCTCCAGCTCATCCAGGCGCTGCTGCTGTTGCGCCAGCTCCTGCTGGGCCGCCTGGAACCGCTCCCGGGCTGCCTGTTCCTTGCGGTCCTCCATGTCGAGGACCACCTGTAACCGCTGCGAACGCCGCTTCATGAGTCACCCACTACGTAGTCGCTGATCCGGTATCAGCACTGTCCCCGTTGTTGCGGGCGTTGTTGTCTTTAACGCCGACGATAGCCTCAAGGGCCTGCGCGGACGCCTCAAAGCTGGCGCTTTCATTAAGGCCCTGCTGAAGAAATTGACGCATTTCCGGCATTTTGTCGATAGCCAGATCCGTCTCTGGATCCGTCCCCTTCTGATAGGCGCCGACACTGATGAGATCCCGTGACTGCTGATAGCGGGAGTAAAGCTGCTTGAACCGTTGCGCCTGACGCACGTGCGCGTCCGACACCACATGCGGCATGACCCGGCTAACGGAGCTTTCCACATCAATAGCCGGGTAGTGACCTTCATCCGCCAGCTGGCGGGAAAGCACCATATGGCCATCAAGAATGGCACGTGCGGCGTCCGCAATCGGGTCCTGCTGATCGTCGCCCTCCGTCAGGACGGTGTAGAAAGCGGTGATGGAGCCCCCCTCCTGTTCTCCGTTGCCGGCACGTTCCACCAGCTGGGGAATGCGGGCGAACACCGATGGCGGATAGCCCTTGGTCGCCGGAGGCTCACCCACGGCCAGCGCGATTTCACGCTGCGCCTGGGCATAACGGGTGAGCGAATCCATCAGCAGAAGTACCTTGTGGCCCCGATCCCGGAAATGTTCGGCGATACGGGTGGTCAGCATGGCCGCGCGCAGCCGCATCAGCGGGGAATCGTCCGCGGGCGCGGCCACGACCACGGAACGGGCGATGCCCTCCTGGCCAAGGATCTCTTCAATGAATTCCTTGACCTCCCGGCCCCGTTCGCCGATGAGCCCCACCACGATAATGTCCGCTTCGGTAAAACGGGTCATCATGCCCAGGAGCACGGACTTGCCCACGCCACTGCCGGCAAACAGGCCCAGGCGCTGGCCTTCCCCCACAGTCAGAAGGCCATTGATGGCGCGGATGCCGACATCCATGCGGCGGCGTATGGGAGTACGATTGAGAGGGTTGATCACGGTTCCGGTAAAGGGCACGTAGTGGGTAGCCTCAAGCGGACCACGACCGTCAAGTGGCTCCCCGGATCCATCCACAACCCGGCCCAGCAGCCCTTCACCTACCGGTACCCGGCTCGCGCTCTCCACCGGAGTGACAAGCGCTCCCGGGCGCAGACCGCTGACAACGGTCAGCGGCATGAGGTAGAGGCGGTCGTTTTCAAAGCCAACCACCTCGGCTTCCACTTCCTTGCCATCCTCGGCTTCGATCAGGCAGCGGTCCCCCACCTCCATGGGGCAGCCCACACATTCCAGAGTCAGCCCGACCATCCGCGTGAGCCGTCCGCTCAGCTCCGGGCCACAGGCATCAGGAAGTGCTTCTGCGAACCGGTCCAGCCGTTCAGACAGGGTCATCGCTGTCACCGTTTCCGGCTCCAGGCTCCTCGCCTGACTCCAGCACATCCCGGTGATAGTCGCTCATCTCGCCCATAACCGCATCCAACTCCCCATGCCCGGTGTCTTCAGTGTCGCTGAGTTCGGCTTCGAGCATACGCTGGACCTGCTTCTGGAACCGCTTCTCCACAGTGTAGTCCACCAGGCTGCGATTGTTCTCCACGCTACATCCGCCGGGAAGGATCTGATCGTCCGGTGCCACTGTGGCGTGACTCGCGACCCCTTCGATGGCCTGGCGGACCATTTCCGCGTCATCGGGATGCACCCGGATACGCATGTCACTGTCGCTATCCGGCAGGCTGTGGATGGCGCGGCGCACGATACTGCCAATCTGGGCGCTATCGAGCTGGAGTTCCCGATGGATCACGGACCGGCTCAGGGCCATGACCAGATTCAGAAGGGCCGCCTCGGTTGCCTCCTCTTCCTGGCGGATGGGATGAACCAGGGTGTCCATGATCTGCTGCAGCCGTTGCTCTTGCTGACGCACCTGCTCACGGCCTTCCTCCAGGCCCTGCTGCTCACCCGCCTCCCGACCCGCGGCATGGCCCTCGTCATAGCCCACCCGGTAGCCTTCTCGAGCGCCCTGGTCCATGCCTTCGGTCTTGCCGGATTCAAAGCCCGCGTTGTAGCCCTCCTCGCGCGCCTCATTATGGATGGCCTCCAGCTGCTCGGCCGTCAGCGGCTGAACCGCCTCTTCCTCAACCTCTTCCACCGCCGCCCGCCGCTGGCCGTTTTCATCAAGCAGCGGCATTTCCCAGCGTTCATAGGCGGTAAGGTCCTCGGACGGTATCCGGTCGCGATGCGAGTAGCGGGTCATCTAGAGCATTTCCTCGCCGGAACCACCCAGCACAATGTCGCCGCTTTCGGCCATGCGCCGGGCAATGGTGATGATTTCCTTCTGCGCGGCCTCCACCTCGGAAACCTTGACCGGCCCCTTTGCCTCCAGGTCGTCTTTCAGGAGCTCGCCGGCGCGCTTGGACATGTTCTTGAAGATCTTCTCCTTCACTTCGTCCTCCGCACCCTTGAGCGCCACCACCAGAACGTCGGAGGAGACCTCCCGGAGCAGCGACTGGATGCCCCGGTCGTCCACGTCCTTGAGGTTGTCGAAAACGAACATCAGATCCTCAATCTCACTACCAAGATCCGGATCCATGTCCTTCACGGAATCCATCAGCTGGCCTTCAATGCTGCGGTCCATGTAGTTCATGATGTCCGCTGCACGCTGGATCCCACCGATACGGCTGGCCTGACCACCAGCGCCGCCCGAAAACTGTTTCTCCAGAATGGTGTTGAGTTCCTGAAGCGCCTGTGGCTGTATGGATTCCAGCGACGCCACGCGCATCATCACATCGAGCCGGACTTTGTCGTCCAGCGATCCCAGGATTTCGGCGGACTGGTCCGGATCCAGGTAGGACACCACGATCGCCTGGATCTGCGGGTGTTCGTAGCGGATGATGTCCGCCACCGCTCGGGGCTCCATCCACTTGAGGGTGTCCAGCCCGGTGGTGTTACCGCCGATCAGGATGCGGTCAATCAGGCTGCCGGCCTTTTCCTCGCCCAGGGCATTGGTGAGCACCGAGCGGATGTAGTCGTCGGCGCCCACGCCCAGACCAGTCTGCCCCCCAACCGCTTCGAAAAACTCGCCCACAACGTACTCCACGTCGTTCTTGGGGACATCCTGAAGCTGGGACATGGCCATCCCGACCCGCTGGACCTCCTTCGGCCCCATGTGCTTGAGGATCTGGGCAGCGTCCTCCTCGCCCAGTGTCATAAGCAGTATCGCGGCCTGTTCGACCCGCCCCAGCTGGCGCGAGGGCTGGGCACGACCGCCTGAGTTCTGTTCATCACTCATCCGCGTTCACCCACTGACGGACTACCTGGGCCACCCTGGCGGGGTCTTCCGCGATCAACCCTTTCACGGCGTTCAACTCCCTATCATAGCCTTCACCGGTATCCGGCAAAAGCCGATCGTCGCCACTGCCCATTGCTGAACGAATTGATTCACTGCCCTCAATATCCTCCAGACCACCCAGTCCTTCAAGGTCGGACTCACCGGCTTCGCCACCCTCGCCACCGCCCTTGCCACCCGCTGCGAGTGTCTTGAGGGTGGGCCGTACCAGCAGAAGGGCGAGCGCAATAATCACCAGGCCCGCAATCACCGGCCGGATGCTTTCCTGGAACCAGGGCTGCTTGTAGAAGGGAGGAGGCTCTATCTCGGGCTCTTTCTGCTCCGCAAACCCAGTGTTGACAACGGTCACGCTGTCACCGCGGGCCGCGGAAAAGCCCACAGCATCCCGGATGAGCCGTGTGAGGCGTTCCAGCTCGGCCTTGGGCCACTCAACCTGGCTTACTTCCCCGGTTTCCGGATTCGTGCGCTTGAGATCATCCACCGCTACCGCCACGCTTAGACGATTAAGGGAGCCGGGCTCTTCACGCGTAAAACTAAGCAGCCGATCCACTTCATAGTTCCGGGTGGCAGAGCTCCGGGAACTGCGGGAGCCACTGCCACCTTCACCGCCCTCCTGGCCGCCAGCCTGCTCCGGGGCCTCGGCTTCGCCTGGCGGCTGATTGGACAATGCTCCGGGAATACCGCCTGTCTCGCCCTGGGCATTAACCTCCTCTACGGTCTTTTCGCTGCGCAGCGCCTGTTGTTCCGGGTTGAAAACCTCCTCAGCCTGCTCAACCGCCTTGAAGTCCATATCCACCGAGACTTCCGCATTGAACCGGTCACGCCCCATGATCGGCGCCAGAATGCCTGCCACCCGTTCCTTGAGCCGCTTCTCAACCTGCCGCTGCATCTGCAGCTTTTGGGCCATCTGTTGGGCATTCTCGTTGGTGGCATTCGCGGAGAGATGGTGCCCTTTCTGGTCCACGACCGTGACATCCTCGCGACTCATCTGGGGCACACTGCCAGCCACCAGGTTGATGACCGAACGAACCTGCACTTCGCTCATGCGGCGACCGCCACCCAGGTTCACCATGACCGATGCCGTCGGGTTGCGGTTGTCATTAACAAAGACGGAATCCTCGGGAATGGCCAGGTGAACGCGCGAGCTACGTACCGAATCCATGGCTTTGATCGTGCGCGCCAGCTCACCTTCAAGGCTGCGGTGGAAGCGGGCCTTCTCCATGAACTGGGATGTGCCCAGCCCCTGGTCCTGCATGATGATCTCAAAGCCCATTCCCTGGTCTTTGGCCACCCCCTCGCGAGCCAGCGCCAAGCGGGCGTCATGGATATCACTCTTGGCAACCAGCAGGGCCCCGCTGCGGTGTTCGATGCGATAATCCACCCCGGCACTGTCCAGTACGTTCGTCAGCTCCTTGGGGTTGTAATCACTCATATCCCCCACAAGCGGCTGGTAATCCTCCCCCTGCGCCCAGAGTACAAGCGTCACGGCCAGGGCCACACTGGCAGCCAGGCCAACAATCAACCCCACCTGACGCAGCAGCCCGACGCTGCTAGCACTCAGCCGGAAGGTGTTGGTGCCGCCAGTACCGCCTTCGGTGTCTCCCTCACCACTGCTGGCCGGCGGGTTGGTCTGTTCCGTTTCAGCCGGTACGTTCGCCATTGTGCGCTCCTGTTACCGCACACCGCCGCGGGGCGGATCCCGTTGAACCGAATCAGATCGGCATATTCATGATATCTTCATAGGCCTTCACAACACGGTTGCGCACCTGAACAGTCGCGTCGAAGGCCACCGACGCCTTTTCGCTTTCCACCATCACGCGGGTGATGTCAACATCCGGATCGCCCTGTGTGTAACGGGTTTTAAGATCCGATGATGTCTGCTGAAGCTCGTTCACGTGGTTGACCGCACCCTGAAGGGTTTCCATGAAGCTTGTCCCTTCGCCCTGTTGCGCTTCGCCAACCTTCTGGCTCGGCTGCATCTGCTCCGGCCGAAGTTGCTCGGGCTGCTGTGCCTGCTGGCGCTGCTGCATCTGTTCACGCAGCGCGCGGATATCGGACAGCACGGAGTTCACATCAGCTCGTTCCACCATTGGCCTTCTCCCGGTGCTCTGGCATACGCCATGGACGGTTTCGTCTTAAGGTACCAGAAGCAATTACCGGGCCAGATTCATTTTCCCCTTTAATGACAAAGCCTTGGAATCCGGAACTGGAAACGGCCAGCCCAATGAGCGCAACACCCCGCATGGCTCGACGTGATTTTGACACAAAAAAGCCCGGACCGGAGTCCGGGCAGGCAGGAGGAAGGGGAGTCAGATGAGCGCCAACTCCTCCTCAGGGTTGATTCCGTAATCACGCATCTGGGCCAGCTTGTACCTCAGGGTCCGGGGGCTGATGCCAAGCCGCTCGGCCGCCTGCTTGCGCCGTCCCCGTTCATCGCGCAGCGTCTGCAGGATGATCCGGAACTCGCGCTGGCGCAGGTCATCCCCAAGGGACCCATCCTGAGCATCCCCTTCGTCTTCCGTTGAAGATTCCGGCGCTGAAACCACAGACGCCACCACCCCCTCATCAGGCTCAGAATCTCCGGGCTGCGGCATGGATGACCGGGGCGGCTGGGCGGCCCCGGTGATGCTTTGGTCCAGGCTCAGATCGCGGTCAGTAATGACCTGTCCCTGCTGCAGAATCAGGGCACGCTGGATGGCGTTATCCAGCTCCCGCACATTACCGGGCCAATCGTATTCATGAATAACGCGGCGCGCACTCGGGTCCAGCGTGACCCCGGTCAACTGCATCTGGCGTGCATGCTTTTCCAGCAGGTGCTCGGCCAGCGGCAGGATGTCATCCCGGCGCTCACGCAGCGGTAGCCACTGCAACGGGAACACGCCCAGGCGGTAGTAGAGATCTTCCCGGAAGCGGCCCGCGGCAACGTCCTGCTGTAGATCCCGGTTGGTGGTGGCGATCACGCGCACATCCAGCTGGATGCTGCGCCGGCCGCCCACCCGCTCCACTTCCCGCTCCTGCAGTACCCGAAGGAGCTTGGCCTGAAGACCGACCTCCATCTCCGAAATTTCATCCAGCAGCAGCGTTCCGCCGTTGGCCTGCTCAAACTTGCCCGGAGAGGCCTGGTGGGCCCCGGTAAAGGCCCCCTTCTCATGGCCGAAAAGGATCGCCTCCAGCATGTTCTCGGGAATCGCCGCACAATTGATGGCTACAAAAGGCTGGGAAGCCCGGCTGGACTCATCATGAATGTAACGGGCGAGCACTTCCTTGCCGGTACCACTTTCGCCACAGATGAGCACTGTGGACTCCGTGCCCGCAACCTTCCGGGCAAGCTGAAACATTCGCCGACTGGCCGCATCCTCGGCAATCGCCTTGCTGGTATTGCCGGCCGTGGCACCGCCCAGAATCCGCGCTACGATGTCCGTCAGCACCTGTGGCTCAAAGGGTTTGGCCAAATAGTCCACCGCCCCGGCCTGCATGGCAGAGACCGCTTGCTCAATCCGGCCATAGGCAGTCATCAGCAACACAGGGATGCCCGGATGATGACGCTGGATCTCCGCCAGAAGGGTGATCCCGTCCATCCCGGGCATCTGCACGTCACTGATCACCAGATCCACGGGGCCAGCCGCCAGTTTTTCCAGGGCCTCCTCGCCAGTGGCCGCCTCGCTTACGCGATAGCGCTTAACCTCCAGCGTGGTCACCAGTGCCTCTCGCAGCTCCCCGTCGTCTTCAACAATCAATATCTTCTGTTTCGCCATGACTACCTCTCCGATGAAACCGCGGGATCACTCATTGTGTGGCCCGGCCAACGGCAGCGTCATGATGGCGCTCGTGCCGTTTTGCCCGTCGGATGCCAGCTCAAACCGTCCCTTGTGGGCCTGGGCTACCGCATTGACCACCGCCAGCCCCAGGCCAGTGCCATGGGATTTGGTGGTGACAAACGCCTCCGTTACGCGCTCAGCTTCTTCGGCAGACAGACCCGGCCCGTTATCCTTAAGACAGAAACGGACTTCTCCGCCCTGCTCGAAAACGCTCAGCGCCAGTTCGTCCGCGCCCGCTTCAAGGCTGTTGTTGATCAGGTTCAGGCAGGCGCCAACCAGCGCCTCCCGATTGCAGGCGATGACGCCTTCGGGCAGCTGCTCAGGCACGGTCAGCGTAGCGCGACGCGTCTGGAGCGACGTTTCCGCATTCTGGACGACCGCCTCCACCCACTCACCAATACGCAGCTGCTCTGCCAGCCGGATATCCCCCCGGGCAAAAATCAGCATGTCCCGAACCTGCTGCTCCAGATGTTGCAGGCGTGCCATCAGCTTGCCGGCGCATCGCTCACGCATCGCCGCATCCAGATCCTCTTCGTAGAGATGGCCTGCATAGAGCATGGCCGCCGAAAGCGGCGTCCGGATCTGGTGGGCGAGAGAGGCGACCATGCGGCCCATGGAGGAAAGGCGTTCGGAACGTGCAAGGCGCGACTGCAGCTCACGGGTTTCAGTGAGGTCGGTGAGCAGGATGAGCTGGCCGGGCTCGTTGTCCATGGAACGGATCTCGATGTTCACCCGGCGACCGTCGTTAAGGGAGACCTCATGGCCATCATCACGCCGCGGCGCAAAAGCCCTCTGGATAACATCCACCCAACGCTCGCCTTCGAGGGGCTCATCCAGCAGCTCCACGGCGGCCGGGTTGCACTGGCTGATGACGCCCTGGCTGTCCAGAACCACGACACCAGCGGGCAACACATCCAGCAGGGTCGAAAGCCTGTTGGCGACCTTCTCACGCTCTTCCAGCTCATCACGACGACGCCGCTCTTCGCTGCTGAGGCGTCCCGCCAGTTCATTGACCCGTTCCTCCAGAGTCCGGTAGGAATCCGTGATCTGGCGTGACATCTGATTGAACAGGTCAAGCGCCTCATCCACCGGACCAGTCTCGGGCTCCTGGCGGGCACCGAAGAGAGAGGTCACCTTGTCGTTGGCATCCGCGGCCGCATTGTCAGCGGCCGCGGCCTCGTTGCGCTCGGATGTCTGCTGGCTCATGGGAGTCTCCCGTACCGACGCCACGCCCCATGCGCGGCTTCCCGTTCAGTTCAGGGAGACCTCTGCAGATTTCATGCCACCGTTAATTTTTCCTTTATAAATCGGCAGATAAAAAACATCCGGTCACACGGAAGCCAATTTTTTGTCACGGCTTCAGGACTCGGAATCCTCTCTGAGCCCGTACTTGCGAACTTTCTCGACCAGCGTGGTGCGGCGGATCCGGAGCTTTTCGGCCGCCCGGGCGACCACCCCGTCTGTCTCGTTCAGCGCCTGCTCGATCAGGGTCTTCTCCAGGTTCGAGAGATAATCCTTCAGGTCCAGGCCGTTGACCGGCAACAGCGCTGGAGCATCCAGGTTGGTCAACCCTTCAATGCCTGAAGGCATACCGGAATCCTCGGTTTCACGGGATTCATCGAAGTCATCGACATAGCGGAACTTGCGGGGCAGCTCCTGCACCCCCACCACACCGTAGGGATGCATGATCGCCAACCGCTCCACCAGGTTCGCCAACTCCCGGACATTGCCAGGCCAGTCATGACGGCACAGGCTCATGATGGCCGCGGAGTTGAGCCGGATGGAACCGCGCTTCTCCTTTTCCATCCGCGAGATGAGTTCATTGATCAGCAACGGAATGTCCTCCACGCGTTCACGCAACGAGGGCATCTCCAGCGGGAAGACATTGAGCCGGTAGTAGAGATCTTCACGGAACTCGCCGTTGTCGATCATGGTTTCAAGATTCTTATGGGTGGCGGCAATCACGCGCACGTCGGTGCTTATGGTGCGGTTGCCGCCCACCCGCTCGTAGGTGCGCTCCTGAAGCACGCGCAGGATCTTCACCTGCATGCTCAACGGCATGTCCCCAATCTCATCGAGAAACAGGGTGCCCCCCTCGGCAAGCTCGAAGCGCCCGGCGCGGGAACTGATTGCGCCTGTAAAGGCGCCTTTCTCGTGACCGAAAAGTTCACTCTCCAGCAGTTCACCGGGAATGGCACCGCAATTGACGGGAACAAAGGGCTTGTCCCGGCGTGGTGAATGGTAGTGAAGGTTGCGCGCCACCACCTCTTTGCCAGTGCCAGACTCACCCGTAATCAAGACACTGACTTCCTTATCCGCGACCTGCGACATGAGCTGGCGCACATGCTGGATCCGGCGACTCGTGCCAACCAGGCTGCGGAAAAGCTGTACCTCCCGCTGCTGCGCCCGCTGGCCGTTGCGGGCATACTGCTCCCGGTACACCTGGGCCCGATAGAGCGAATCCACGAACTTGGTGTAGTTCGGCGGCCACGCGATACGCGCGATCACCCGGGATTCGGCCTCATCGCTGAGCCCTTCCAGACCGTGCTCGCCAATCTGCAGAAAGGGCACCCCCTCCTGACGTTGCGCCATCTCATTGAGATGCGCCACCGCCGCCTCGCTCTCACCATCCACAATCACCGCACCCAGATGATCCGTCTGCTCCAGGGGATCAACCCACTGGTCGGGGTCGGCGGCGTAGACCTCCTCCCCGATGAATTCCAGGATCATGCGGAGGTCGTGTCGACGCTGTTCATCGTCCACGACGAGAAATACAACGGCAGTCTCGGACATCGAATCGGCAGCCTCGGGGGTTCAGGCGTTAATAACAGCTCCATGAACGTGTCGTCATGGGATTGTCACGTATTTAAGACGCTGAGGCCGCTTGAGTCAATTTAATGACGGTGTTTTTATCAAACCCGCTCCCAAATGGTTACTGATTGTCCAGATAGGCCCTGGCCGCCTTCTGCGTCCGATTGGTTGAACGCAGCGCTTCGGCCGCTTCGTCGCGCTCTTCCTCGGACCCCTGACGGGCCTGATCGTAAAGCGCCTCAAGACGCTGGATCGCCTCCCTGACCCGTTCATGACCGAGTTGGTCCGCTTCCGCCACTGCCTCACTCACACACTGGCGAACCTCGTCATCAATCTCCGCCAGTGACGCCCAATCCTGGGCTGCTACCAGTGATTCCACCTGACTGACGATTGCTTCAAGTGCTGCCATCCCACCTTGCCTCCAATAACGTGACCCACTTGGCCCCAGAATAGCCTGTTTCCTTTGAAAATGGGCCGGAATGCCATTAATGTCGAACCCGTCACCCTGTCTTCCCGAAAAACACGCGACCGTAAACGACCATGCAAGATCAGCAGAATGATGCCTACATTGCCATTGCCCGAGCCTGCCTCAAAGCCATCAACCAGGCAGCCGACGACGGGCGTGACCGCGCCGAACAGATCCAGATGGTCTACCAGGCCATCGACGATGCCTTCCAGGCGCAGCTTGAGCCCTACCAACAGCAACTGCGTGATTACCGCAACGTTATCCAGCGTATCGCCAGCGGCAACCTTAACGCCCAGCAGATGATCGAACTGGCAGACGCCGCCGTTGCGGACAGTAGCGAACGCGATCAGGATGATCCCCTGCACTGACACGGAGCCCCGATATGACCACTCGCCCCAACCTGCGACCGGCCTCCCTGCTGGCACGCTTAGCCCTCGGCGCCACGTTGAGCCTCACAGTGTTTTGCGCCAATGCCGACGTTGCCCAACAACTGACGCCACAGACCGGGCCCGACGCCTCAGCCCAATACCGTTACCTGACGCTGGACAACGGCCTTGGGGCACTGCTTGTGTCCGACCCGCGCGCCGACAAGGCCGCCGCCGCGCTGGATGTCCACGTGGGAGCCGGGGCCGACCCCGAAGATCGGCCGGGGCTGGCGCATTTCACCGAGCACATGCTGTTTCTCGGCACTGAAACCTATCCAGACCCTGGCGAATACAAGTCCTTCATCAACAGTCACGGCGGCTCACACAACGCCTACACCAGCGCCCTCGATACCAACTACTTCTTCAATGTTGAACCGGAGTTCCTGGAACCGGCACTGGACCGTTTCTCAGAGCAGTTCCGAGTGCCAACCTTTGCCGCGGAATTGATCGACCGTGAACGCAACGCCGTGAGCTCTGAGTTTTCCGCGCACCAGCGCAGCGACGGGCGCCGCTTCTGGTCAGCCCTCAAGCAGACGTTCCCCAAGGGCCATCCCTTGGACCGATTCACCGTGGGCAACCTGAACACGCTCTCCAATGACAAGGGCAAGCTGCGCGATGACACCGTCGCCTTCTACGAACAGCACTATTCCGCCAACCTGATGGAACTGGTGGTCATTGGCCCGCAACCGCTGGATAAACTGCAACCGCTTGTGGAACCGCGTTTCTCACCCGTGGCAAACCGTGGCCACAACGCACCGCGCTATACCCAGCCATTTCTGGACAGCGATCAGCTGCCGCGACTGTTGGAGGTGGACGCGATCCGGGACACACGCCGCCTGCAGCTGACGTTCCCCATACCCTCAACGGAAGATGACTACCGGAATAAGCCACTTTCCTACCTGGCCCACCTCATTGGCCATGAAGGATCAGGCAGCCTGCACGCGGTATTGAAAGACGCCGGGCTTGTCGACAAGCTCTCCGCGGGCCAGAGCATGGACACTGGCGATCAGGCCATGATGAACATCAGCATGTCGCTAACGCCAGAAGGGCGTGAGCACTGGCGGGACGTGGTGCGCCTGACTTTTGACTACCTGGACCTGATCCGTAACCACGGCATCCGTGAAGTGTACTTTCAGGAACAGCAGCAGCTCAACGACATCGCGTTGCGCTTCCGCGAACGGGGCAAGCCGATCCGTGAGGCGAGCACACTCGCCAGTCGCCTGCACCGGGTGGACCCGGAGGACGCGGTAATCGCCCCCTGGCTCTATGAAACCTATGAACCATCGGTTTACCGCGAGCTGTTGACGCACCTTCAGCCGGATAACGTCCTGGTTTCGGTACAGGCGCCGATGGATGAAACAGACAGCTTGCCGACAACGCCCTATTACGAGACCCCCTACCGACTAACCGAGCTTCATGCGGAAGGACTCATCGGCAACAGCAAGCAGACCAAGCACCTGGAACTGCCAACGCCGAACCCCTTCATCCCCGAAGATCTATCCCTGGTGGCTGGCGAAGACATGCCCCAACCCAGGGCCATGGGCAACGACACTCTCGAGCTCTGGTATGCACGCGACACCCGGTTCGAGGCGCCACGCGCCAACGTCTACCTGTCTCTGCGTTCACCTGCGGCAACCGGCTCGCCACGCAACGTTGTGCTAACCCGCCTTCTAGCGGAAACCGTCAAGGACGAACTTAATGCCCTGACCTACCCGGCCAAGGTGGCGGGCCTTAATTATCGCGTCTATAGCCATCTCCGGGGCATTACCGTCAGGATCAGCGGTTACAGCGACAAGCTGCCGCGCCTCATGGGCAATGTACTGGAACAGCTGCGCCACCCCGACCTGAAAACGGAACACGTCCGCACCCGGCTACAGCAGCTCCGTGATGACCTTGCCAATGCAGCGGAACGCCGCCCCTATGAGATCGCGTCAAGCCGGATCCAGGAGGCGCTTCTGGACAACGTATACCCCCACGCCAGCCGGCTTGAGGCCGCCCAATCGCTCACGCCGAAAGACCTGCAAGCCCACACCGACACGTTCTATCAGGCTCTCGACCCCGTAATGCTGGTGCACGGCAACATGACAAGGGCCGCGGCACTCAATATCCGTTCGCGCGTCTCAAGCCTCATCATGAATGACTTGGCATCCGTCGAGGTCCCCAGGCCGCAGGTTCACCGCTTGGCTCGGGACGAACAGACAATGGACGTCAGTGTGCGCCACACCGACCAAGGCTATCTACGCTACATCCAGGGGAACAGCAAGGACTATGCGACCCGGGCGCAGTTCCGGCTGCTCGCCCAACTGCTGTCCGCCCCATTCTACGAAAGGCTGCGTACGAACCAACAGATGGGCTATATCGTCAAGGGAACGTACTACCCGGTGATGGACACACCAGGCATCGGGTTCATTGTTCAATCACCAAAGAACAGCTTTGAGAGCATCAATAAAAGCGTCACCACCTTCCTGAAGAAGCAGGAAAAGCGGCTTGCCGGGCTGGACGCAGAAACGCTGCAACGTGAAAAACAGGCCGTCATAAGCCGCCTGGAGCAGGACGATACCCGTCTGAGCGAAGTCGCTGACCGCTACTGGCAGGAAATTGACCGCCGCAATCACGACTTCGACCAACGCGAACAGCTTATCGAAGCCGTGAGCGCCATCGATCACCAGGCACTGATGGCAACCTTCCGGGAAGCAGTGTTGAACCAGCCTAGATCCCTGGTGATCAACGCCCGTCAGGATGTTCCCAAAGACGCTGAATCACTCCAGGAGCCGGCATTCGACGGCTCGTTCCGGAGTACGCTTACAGAGACGGAATAAGCGACTCGCCATAGAACTGGAGATCCTGCAACAGCAACTGGTCCCGCCGGCTCAGGGAGGGGTCGGCCATACGCTGCTGCAGGTCCTCAAAGAATCCCGGAAGACTACGCCAACCATCGCCCGGCTCCATGAGCCGCTGGTGCCGGAAGCGCTCCCAGCGCTCCTGTTCGTCAGCGCTGAGACTCTGCGGGTAGTTACGCGCACGGTACCGAAAAAACAACTCCGGCAAGCGTGGATCCTCAAAATCCGGCTCCAGTTCCCCCAACAGCCCAGGCGGTGTATCCAGAACCTCCTGTAGACGCCGGCGATCCGAATCACCGATGAACCCGCCCGAATACAGCGCCTCATCCGGATCCCGAACGCCCCCTTCCGGGCTTTCTCCATAGACCCGTTGGAGCCGCTCTGCCAACCCTTCCATTCGCCTCAGTGCATCAAGGTTCGCTCGGAGTTTCTCACGATCAAGCCCGAAACGTTCAAGCCGTTCTTGGGGCAATTCCTTGAGCATAGCGGCCGGCGCCACCACCGGGCAGGTGTTAGCGCGAATCTCCTTCAGCGCGGGTCTGGGTTCGTCTCCTTCCGACCGTTGGTCCGAAGGCTTGAACAGCCGTTCCCGGAGCGCATCCGCCGATACCCCCTCCAGCATACGCGGGTCCTGGCGCAGATCGAATACAATCACCGAGTTGCGGTTAACCGGATGCGCCGCCACCGGCGCCACCAATGCGCAGCAGCCCTGCTCGGAAGGATACATGGCGGATATATGGAGCACGGGCTTGATGTTGCCGGTGTCCAGCATCGACAGCACAGACCGTTTATCCCGATGCCGTAATACATAGTCAAAGAGCTTGGGCTGGCGGTCGCGGATCAGGCGGGCCACCTCAATGGTCGCGTAAACATCCGCCATGGCATCGTGGGCCGCACCATGCTCAATACCGTTGGCGGCGGTCAGATCCTCCAGCCGAAACGAAGGCCGACCGTCCTCATGCGTGGGCCACTCAATCCCCTCGGGCCGGACCGCATGGGCAAGCCGCACCATATCAATAATGTCCCAGCGCGAGTTACCGTTCTTCCATTCACGGGCATAGGGGTCGCGGAGGTTGCGGTACAGGGTGTGCCGGGTTACTTCATCATCGAAGCGTAGACTATTGTAGCCAACGGCACAGGTCCCGGGTTCCAGGAATAGATCATTGATCCTCTGGATGAATTCCGCTTCCGGAAGGCCGTCATTCAGGCAATCCTGGGGGGTTATGCCCGTCACCATGGTTGCCACGGGATCCGGCACATAGTCTTCCGCCGGGCGTGCGTAGAGCGTGACGGGCTCCCCAATAATATTCAGGTCCGGATCCGTTCGAACGCCCGCGAACTGCGCGGGCCGGTCATGTACTGGATCCGCACCAAAAGTCTCGTAGTCGTGCCAGAAAAAGGATTGCAAACCGGTTTCTCCTGCTCAGCGCGGCAGCCGGTCAGGATAACACCGTAGCATGCAGGAGCCGAATGGCGGACTCAGAACAGTCCCTCACCCCGATCAATGTATTCTGTGCGCTTACGGGAAGACACGACGTCTTGCGTAAGCTTCTGGAGCTTTACCCGCATCGCGGTTGGCACATTCATGAACACCCCCGCGTCGGCCTGAACCGAGCCATTCGCGTCGGGCGTTTGCCATTCGAGTGGCTTATCCTGAAAGGAAATGAAGAAATTATTGGTGAAATCAGCATTACCATTAGCATTGCGATCACCAATCTCGAGGGTCTCGAACGCACTCAGCGCCGCACAGTCCTCGCCGCCACTACTGCAGTCCGCGGAATCCGCCAAACCGTAATGAGTCGCCCGCTGGTTGTTGGCGGTACCATCCGACTGCAGCAGTTGTCCCTGTTGGACATTACCACTGTCGTCCTCCAGCTCAATGCCGAGACGCCCAGTCAAGGTGCTGATATCCCCGGACAGCGTTCCCCTGGCTTCGATGAAGCCAAAACGGAACCCAACGACATCGCCATCGTTTTCGGCCAGTTCCAGGTAGGGGTCACGACCGATGAAAGGAACAATGTCATCCTCGGAATAGTCATTGCCGTCAAATTGCTGGCCATCCTGGCGAGCAATGTGGCCAAAGGAAAGATGGTCTACCGCCACATCAGCGCCGTTATCGGTTTCTCCCACTGCAAGCTCTTCCATATTCATCTGGAAGTCCGCTTCCATGCCAACCGTATAACGGGTGAAATCCGCCTCGGAGGTCTGAGCGACATCCAGTCCAAGCATGGATTGACCGGTCACCTCTCCCATCTCCTGGTCACTCATCGCTTTCATCTCGGCATGAGCAACCGGAAGCGCGGCCAACAACAGCAAACCGATAACGCTTTTTCTGGTCCGCATTGGAGGCCTCATGGCTGAATGGTGCATGGCGATTGTCATGTCGCCAATCTAGACCTTCACTCAACGCTGTACTGTGACCCTGATCATGCGACGGAATCCCCCCGCAAACCCAGTTGTCGAGCTGTGATACGGGTCACGGTATTGTGAGTATCCATAAAAAAAGCCCCGACACGCTGTGTGACGGGGCTTGGGTGTAGGAGCCTGACGATGACCTACTCTCGCATGGGAGACC